>NZ_LZKE01000172.1:0-24620 GCF_001672675.1 Mycobacterium sp. E2327 | reverse complement strand
GGTGTCCTTCTCGGTACAGAACCGGGCCGTCGCCTATCCCGGCCAGCCGCTCAGCTTCGGCGGCGAGGTGACGGGCAAGCGCCTCACCGAGAGCGGCGCGGGCCTCCTGGATCTCGAGATCGCCGGCCGCCGCGACGACACCGTGCTGATGCCCGTCACCTCGCCGCCGAAGCTGAGCGGCTGGCCGGGATAGGCGACGGCCCGGTTCTGTACCGAGAAGGACACCAGGCGGCCGCGTCCGCCGATCCAGTCACCGATCGCGCGGGCCAGCAGTGCCGCCTGCAATGGCCCGTGCACGAGCACGTCGTCGTAGCCCTCGACGGTGCGGGCCCACTCCTTGTCGTAGTGGATGCGGTGGCCGTTGTAGGTGGCGGCGCTGAAGAAGAACAGCTGCGTTTCGTCGACGGTGACCGTCAGCGTGGGCATCCGGTCGCCGACGGCGACGTCCTCGTAGAACACCTGGTCGGTCATGGCGCTCCTAGGGCCGCGCGATCATCGACGTCGACGCTTCGGCGACGAGATCGCCGTGCTGGTTGCGGTACACGGTGTGCCAGCTGACCAGCACGAATCGTCCTGAGCGGCCGTGCTTTTCGACGATGGATTCGATGGTGCGGACCATCTCGATCTCGTCGCGGTGGTAGGCGGGCAGGTGGAAGGTGAAGCTCTCGCCGCCCGCCATCCGCTTCGGGGCGCGCGGAAAGGCGAGGCTGCCCGAGGCGGCACCGGATGATCCGTCGGGGCGCAGCCCGTCCAGCCGCGTGACACCCAGGACGGCGTATTGCAGGAACAGCGGGGGGCAGATGATGTCGCGAAAGCCGTTGGCCCGGGCGAACTCCGGGTCGAACCATAACGGGTTGTGGTCACCGACCGCCGCGGCCCAGCGCTGCCAATCGCGCCGGTTCACCTCGCCCGTGGCGGACGCGGCGACGGTGCCGACGCGCGACGCCGATTCGGCGTCGATCAAGCTGTCCTCACTCATTCATGCTCTCCTCCAGCCAGGCCGCGGCGACGTCGGCTCCCCCGCCGAGCGTCGACCCCAGTCGCGCCCGTTCGCTCCACAGGTGCAGGTCGGTTTCCGTGACATAGCCCATCCCGCCGTGCAATTGGTGGGCGTCCCGGGTGATCAGCCGGGCCGCGGCGGCGGCGTGCATGCGCGCGATCGCCGTTTGCCGGGTGGCCAGCTGACCGCGCGCCAGCCAGAAGACCGCGGAGTGCGCGGCCAATCGTGCCGCGGCCAGGGCGATGTGCATGTTGGCGACCAGGTGCTGGGCCGCCTGGAACGACGCGATCGGGCGGCCGAATTGGTGGCGCAGCTTGGTGTATTCGACGGTGCGATCCAGCACGGCCTGCCCGACCCCAACCAGGTCGAGGGAACCCAGCGCCACCGCGGTGTTGGCGACCCGCCGCAGGCCCGGCCCGTCGACGTCGCCGAGCAGCGCGTCGGCGTCGACAACCGCGCCGTCGAAGCGCACCGTGCAGGCCCGGTGGCCGCCGGCCATGGCGAGCGGCTCGACGGTCAGGCCGCTCGCATGCGCGTCCGCGACGAAGACCAGCGTGCGCGCGCCGGCGGCGGCCGACACCACGACGACGTCGGCGACGTCGGCGTCGCTGACGTAGTCCGCCGTGCCGGTGAGCCGCCAGCCACCGGTCGCGGCGGGTTCGGCGCCAAGCACCGGGGTGATGACGGCGGCGTCGCGGGCGTTCCACAGCGCGGTCGCGCCCCGAAGGCTGCCGCTCGTCAGCCGGGGCAGCCACTCGGCCTTGGCGGGTTGGCGGCCAAGCTGATCGATCGCCAACGTGGCCTGGATCGTGCTGTGCGCCGTCGTCGGGCACAGGGCGCGCCCGGCCTCGGTGTAGAAGACGGCGAGATCCTCGACCGATCCCCCGGAGCCGCCGTGCTGCTGCGCGATGGCCAGCCCAAAGACACCGGCGTCGGCCAACGCCTTCCACAGCGCGGGGGTGCTTCGGTCCGCGCCGGGTTCGGTCAGGCCGCGAACCAGGCTGATCGGGTTCTCCGTGGCCAGCAGCGCGCGCAGCGTCGCGGCGAATTCGCGTCGCTCGGCGGTCGGCCTAACGTCCATACGAGGGCATCCCGTGGCCGCGCTGGGCGATGATGTCGCGCAGGACTTCGTTGGTGCCCCCACCGAAGCGCATCAGCGGGGCGGCCCGGTAGAGCCGTTCGAATTTGCCGGCCAGCGGCGCGTCCGGGCCGCGATGCGCCAGCAGGCCGTCCGGCCCGAGGATGTCGAGCGCCAATTCGGCAATGCGCTGGCGCAATTCGCTGGTGAAGACCTTCTCGACGCTGACCTCGACGGTCGGGATGACGCCGCCGTCCAGGATCGAGGCGGCCTCGTAACCCATGAGTGTTGCCGCCTCCACGTCGGCCTCGACTCGGGCCAGGCGGCGGCGCAGCGCCGCGTCCCGCGCGGGCACCGAACCGTCGCGGCGTGGGCTTCGCGCCAGTTCGCGCAGGTCGTCGACGGCGCGGCGCAGATCGCCGGCGTTGGTCAGCGCACCGCGCTCCAGGTCGAGGGCGCCGGTGATGTAGGTCCAGCCCCGGTTGACCTCGCCGATCAGGTTGGTGACGGGGACGCGCACATCGTGGAAGTGCACCTCGTTCGTCCGATAGCCCGACCACGCGTACAGCGGGCGGATCTCGATGCCCGGGCTGTCGATCGGCACGATGATGACCGAAATTCCCCGATGGCGCGCGGCATTCGGGTCGGTACGCACACACAGCCACTCGTGGGTGGCGCGCTGGGCGCCGCTGTTCCAGGTCTTGGTGCCGTTGATCACCCAGTCCCGCCCGTCGCGGGTGGCGCGGGTGCGCAGGCTGGCCAGGTCGGTGCCCGCGTCGGGCTCGGAATAGCCCACCGCACAGATCATTTCGCCCCTGGCGATCGGTGGCAGCCATTCGGTTTTGTTCTGCACGGTACCGTGCCGCATGATCATCGGCGCCACCGAGGTGACGGTCAGGTCGGGGCCGGGCACGCCCCAGTACTCGAACTCGCTCATCAACAGGTGCTGGTGCACCGCGCCCAGGCCCAGCCCGCCGTACTCGCGCGGCCAGTTGAGCCCGAACCAGCCCTTTTCGCCGATCTTCCGGCGAAATCGGGCAACTTCGCCGTCGGGGAACTCAAGGTCATGCTCGGCGAGTTCGGCCCGCAGTTCCGCGGTGACGTTCTCCTGGAGGAATTCGCGAACCTCGGCCAGCCAGGCGCGTTGCCCGGCGTCGAGTTCGAAATCCATCGCGGCCCCTTTGCCCCACATCAAGTGACGTGCCCTCTCAGTGTGCTCAGCCACGAAGGCCGGCGCCAGATATCCGTTTCATTGACCGGGCTTGCGATTCCCACCGCAACTCGTTGACGCTCGTCATTGACGCGCGTCAATGAAGCGCGTACGTTCGCTCGTATGCCGTCGGCGACGCAGGTGGTGAGCGCGCGGGAGGCGCAGCGGCTGCAGACGCGCGCCCGCCTGTTCGATGCCGCCGTCGCCGAGATCGGGAGGTCGGGGTTGGCGGGCACCGACGTCGCCGCGATCGCTTCGGCGGTTGGCGTGGCGCGGGGCACGTTCTATTTCCATTTCCCTACGAAGGAACACGTGCTGGCCGAGCTGGAACGCGACGAAGAGGCCAAGATCGTGGCGATGCTGGCCACCGAGACCGGCGTGCCCGGCGACCTGAGGTCGATGCTGACTTCGCTGGTGCGCCAGGTGCTTGCGGCCGAGGAGCGGCTGGGTCCGGTCGTCTTCAGGGACATGCTCGGGCTGCACTTCTCCGCGACGCGCCCGATCGAGGACGAGCTGGGCGAGCACCCGCTGGCCGAGTTCGTCATCGCCGCGATCGCCGAAGCGCAGGCCGCCGGGCGGGTGTCGACGGACGCGGACGCCGGCGAACTCGGCGCCATCTTCCTGACCGGGCTGTTCGCATTGCTGGTCACCACGGCAACGGCGCCCCGGTCACGGGTGGCGCTCCTGGACCGATACGTCAAGACCATCGTCGACGGAATGGAGGCATCATGACCAGCACGGCCATCGAGGGCTATCGGGACTTTCTCGCGCGTCGGGACGGCGACGCGGATCTGCTGCATCGCCGGCTGTCCAGCCGGGAGGAATTCTTCGCGTCGCTGGCGGCCGACCCGGTTAGCTCCAGCCGGCCCATCGATCAGCGCGTGTTCCTGCGAAACCTGCGCCGCCGCCGACCCGAGGCGGGGCTTTCCCGCGAGATGCTGTTCCTGTTGGCCACCGCGAAACTGAACCAGGCGGAGCGATTCGGCGTCGACTTGGGCGATACGTACGGCCGGATCGGCGGCGCGGACCAGCCGCCCGAGCGGGTGTACCTGGCGCTCGAGGAGCATTACCACACCCGGCTCTTGAGCTATGTGCTGGACATGTTCGGCCTGCCGTTCCAGGTCGTCGTGCCGCCGTTCGTGATGCGGCAATTCGTGAAGATGGAAGTTTTCCTGCCCGAGCGAATCGGGTTCCCGTTCGTGGGCGCCGGGGAGATGGCGGGCTGCATCATGTTCGACGAGTTGCGCCGGGTGGGCGTCGAGTTGTTCGCCGACGAGCCGGACGTGGCCGCCCGGATCGACCGGCTTTACACCGAGATCCTCACCGACGAGCTGGGCCACGTCGGCTACTGCGCGGCGCGCTGCACCCGCTCGGAGCGGGCGTTAATGCGTTGGCTGTACCCGCGTTTCGGTCGCCTGTTCGCGCGCCAGACCGCCGAGATCAGCCTGCTCATCGACCCCGCGAAGCTGCACGCGCGGCTGCGTGAACCCTTCGACGTCGACGGGCTGGCCGCCGGCGTGCCCAACGAGACCTTCGTCGCGGTGCGCCCCTGAGCCTCAGCGCGGCGATCCTGTTTCGACAGCCCGGCACAGCGGTACTTCTGATCGGTGGATGAGAGATCAGATTTCGGCACATTTGGCCGGTTCGTCGAGACGCCGGTCGGCGAGATGTCGCCGGAGATGAAAGAGGCTTACAACTTCACCCGCGAACTGCGGGGGCTGGTTCCCGGTCCGCACAAGATTTGGCTCGCCAACCCCACGCTGTCGAGGACGATCGTCCCGACCGGCGCCTACTTCCAGCGCGAGTCGACGCTGACGAAGGCCGAGATCGAGATCGCGACCACCCTCGTCAACGCCCGGTGGCGCAGCCCCTACGCCAACTACGAACACGAGATCATCGCCGAGCGCGATGGTTGCCTGGACCCGCGGCGGGTCGAAGCGATGATCGCCGGGCTGCCAACGTCTTTCGACGACCCGCGCCAGCAGGTGATTTACGAGCTGGCATCGGCGTTGGTCGCCGCACGCGTCGTGCCGCTCGGCCTCTACCGGCGCGCCAGGGAGTTGCTCGGTGACGCGGGCATCGTGGACGTCACCGTGCTGCTGGGCTGGTTCACCATGGTGTGTATGACGCTGAGCGCCTTCGACGTCCCGGCCAATGCTCAGGGATTGGCGCAATAAGCATGGCCCTGCCCCCACTGCCCGCCGTCACGATGACGCCCGTCGCCTTCTTCCCGCAGTGGTACTTCCCGGAAAACCTGGTCGTGCGCGCCGACGGGTCGATTCTCGTCACCGATGTCGTGCACAAAGAGCTCTGGTGGGTTCCGGCCACGGAGCCCGGAGCGCTCGCCGAACCGGTCCTGGTGCACACCTTCGATCACCCGATCACCGGCATCGCGGAGGTGGCGCCCGACGTGTTCGTCGTCTGCCTCACCGAGGGCTACACCACCCATGAATCGCATTTGGCCCGAATCGATTTCACTGGGTGGACCCCCGGAGGGCCGGTATCGCCGGAGCTCATGTTCACGTTCGACGACCGCGTCCGCGCCCTCAATGGCAGCTGCGTGCTCGGGCCGAACGTGCTGGCGATCGCGGACTGCTTTGCCGGACTTATCTGGCGCGTGGACCTCGCCGATGACGCCCGCAGCGCGACGGCCCGGGTATGGCTCGCCGACGACACGATGGGCGATGATCCCGACAGCGGCGTGCCCCCGCCGCCGCAGCCGGGGGTAAACGGGGTGCGTTACGGCGCGCAGACCGGCTACCTGTACTACACCTCAACCGCGCAGAAGGTGTTCATGCGCGTCCCCGTGGATTCGTCCACCCTCGATGCGGCCGGGGCGCCGCAGTTCGTCGCCGCAATCGACAACGCCGACGACTTCTGCCTGGACGAGGACGCCGGATTCGCTTACGTCACAAGGCATCGCGCCAACACCATCGATCGGGTGCCGCTCGCGCCACGTCACGGCAGCGAGGTCCGCCACATCGCCGGCGACCCGTTCGACGAGACGCTGGTCGGGCCGTCCAGCGCCGCATGGGGACGCGGCCCCGGCGAGCACGGACGCGTCGCCTTCGTCACGACCGACGGCGGGACCACCGCTGCCCCACAGGGCATCGTCCGCCGGGCCGCGCTGCTGCGCGTGGAGTTGGATCCCGTTCACCAGATGTAAAAACCCTGTCAATCTCCCGTAAAAACGCTTCACCGGGATCGCGGATCCGTGGGCGGGCTGAGAAAATTTCTCTCAGCCGCCACGCGTAGAGGAAGAAGCCATGCCCACCCTTGAGACCCGCCTCCGCCAGGAGTTGCGCGACTGCGCCCTTGAGTTACGGCAACTTGCCTACACGGTGCCGCACGGGGTCGGCGAGCATGCCCTGCTTCAGCTTTCGGACCGGATGCGCGCCGCCGCCGAGCAGGCGGTGCGAAAAGGGGCTTAGTGCTTTGAGTGTGCACCCAGGGCTCTCAGTGTGAAGCCGGGGCGAGAAGATCGCGAATTCGCCGCCGCGGACGCACACCGAAAACCGCCAGCGCACACTAAAACGCCGCGAAGGCTCAGCCGCCCTTGAGGCGAATCTTCCAGCGCACGAAGCCCAGGTACACGACGCAGAGCAATATCAGCATGCCCATGTCGAACCACCACGCGCCGGCCGTGTGACGCCAATGCGAGTCGTGCGGCGTCTGCGGAACCTTGTCCTGCAGGCTGAGCAGGTCGACGGTGGACGCCGACGCGGCGAAGCCCCATCTCGCCGGTGTGGCCCAAGACATTTGGTCCAGCCCGAGGCGATCGGTGACCGGAATCATGCCGCCGGAGAACACCAGCTGCGACATCACCGCCACGACCAGCAGCGGCATGATCTGCTCGTTCGACCGGGCAATCGATGACAACACCAGCCCGAGCATCGCCGAGGCGACGGTCGTCATCGCGACATCGACAAACAGCTCCAGGTTGGGAATGCCCAGCGCCACCGCACCCTGCGTCGGGCCGCCCTTCCCGAGGATCGCGATGACGGTCACGATCGCGGACTGGATGACGGCGAACACGGTGTAGACGAACACCTTCGCGAGTAGGTAGGCGGACGTCGACAGGCCGACCGCCTGCTCGCGCAGGAAGATGGCCCGCTCCCCGATCAGATCCCGAATCGTCAGCGCCGTTCCCATGAAGACCGCGCCGACGTTGAGCAGCACCAGAATTTGCGCCGGCTCGGTGGGCGCGGCGCCCATGGGGTTCGGTCTGCCGAAGCCCACATCGCCGGGCACCGACATGGACAGCGAGCCCATGATGAACGGCAGCAGCGCCAGGAACACGAAATAGCCGCGGTCGGACACGATCAGCCGTACCTGCCGCCGCGCGATCGTGGAGAACTGCCGGAACAGGCTGGTGTGCGACGGGTCGCCGATCTCGGCGGGTTTCTCCGCCGGGGGTGGCGGCGGGGGCGGTCCCGTCCGCGCCAGGTAGCGGGCCTTCGCGCCGTCGGGGTCGCCCGCGACCGTGCTGAAGATGTCGGCCCAGTTCGTCGTGCCCATCGCCGGGCCGATCTGGCTCGGCGGCCCGCAGAACGCCGTCTTGCCGCCGGGCGCCAGCAGCAGGACCTGGTCGCAGACGTCCAGGTACGTCAGCGAGTGCGTGACCACGAGCACCACGCGACCGGCGTCGGCCAACTGCCGCAGCATCGTCATCACCTGGCGATCCAGGGCCGGGTCCAGGCCGGACGTCGGCTCGTCCAGGATCAGCAGCGACGGCCCCGTCAGCAGCTCCAGCGCCACCGACGCGCGCTTGCGCTGGCCGCCGGACAGCTTGTCCACCCGGGTGTGCAGGTGCTGGGTCATCTCGAGTTCCTCGAGCACCCGCGCGACCACCTGCGCGCGGTCGTCCTTGGTGGTGTCCGGCGGCAGCCGAAGCTCGGCCGCATACATCAACGCCTGCTGCACCGTCAGCTGCCCGTGCACCACGTCGTCCTGCGGAACCATCCCGATCCTGCTGCGCAGCGAGGCGTATTCCGCGTGGACGTTGTGGCCCTCGAAGGACACCGTGCCCTTGGTGGGGTGCGTGTAGCCGGCCACCAACCGTGCGAACGTCGACTTTCCCGCCCCCGACGGGCCGATGACGGCGGTGAGCGTTCCGGGCTGCGCGCCCAGCGAGATGTCGTCGAGCAGGACTTTGTTGTTCTCGATCGTCCACGTCACCCCGCGCACGTCGAGGCCGCCGGTGCGCGTCGCGGTCGCGGACTCGTCGCGCCGGGCCAGCGTGCCGCCGGCGAAAACAAGGTCGATGTTGCCGATCGTGACGACGTCGCCCTCGTGCAGCACGGCCGAATCGACGCGGGCGCCGTTGACGAAAGTCCCGTTGATGCTGCGGTTGTCGTGGATTTCGGTGCCCTGCGGCGTGGGGATCAGGGTCGCGTGGTGGCGCGATGCCAGCACCTCGGGGATGACGATGTCGTTGTCGTTGGCGCGGCCGATCTTGACCGCGCCGGGCATCGACACCAACCCGGTTCGACCCGGCCGCAGGATCTTCATCATCGACGTCGCGATGTTCGCGGCATCGCCGACGCGGCCCGTCTCGGACTCCGCGGGCGGCACCTGCATGGGTTGTGCCCGGTAGATCTTCGGCGCCTGCTGCGGTTCGCTGGGCGCTCCCGTCGGGTGTGCACCGGTCGGCTGCCACGGCTGCGGCCCGCTGGGCGGATGGATCGGCTGCGGCCCGCTGGGCGGATGCATGGGCTGGGGAGCACTGGGCGGATGGATCGGCCTGGGCGCGCTCGGCGGATGCGTCGGCTGGCGGACCGGAGCCGACGGCGTCTGCTGGGGCTGGCCGGGCCAAGGCGTGCCGACCTGCTGCGGCTGGCTCTGGGACGCGGGGGCGCTCGGCGTGCCCGCGGTGTAAATCGGTATCGACGTGGTGAGGGGCGGCCGCCCCGCCGAGCCCTGGTGGCGGCCGACTTCGAAGGTCAGCGCCGGTCCGTCCGGGTTGCCGATGTTGACCCGCAGGCCGTCCTGGATGTCCACGACCGGCACGCGACGGTTGTGGACGTAGAGCCCGTTGAGGCTGCCGTTGTCGATGGCGATCCATCGCCCCTGGTCGAATCGCACGATGAGGTGCGTCCGGGAGATCAGCGGGTGTGCGACGCGGACGTCCGCGCGAAGATCACGCCCGATTACGACGTCGGTGCCTGCTGCGAAGGTGCGCTCCGATCCCTCGTACCGCACGGTCAGCACTGGCGGGGCTGGTGGGCTCACGATGACCAACTGTATCGGCAGCCGGCCCGATTGCAGGTCAAGTAGTCAACGCCTCGCACGACCTCGGGTTGCGCGGGACGGCGACGAAGATGGCGATGGAGGCGACGGCTTCCAAGCGGCAGCAACAGCGGGAACCGTCCTTCCCCGCCCCGATCTCGAGGAACCCGAACGATGCGAATGACGGCCCCGATCCGGGGCCGCCAAAGAGTTCTATCGCTGAATAGCGACTATCCCGCCGCGGCGACACCGTACGGCACGGACTTCACTTCCCCGGTGACCTCTTTGATGAAATCGCCGAGATAGTGAATGGCCCGTCGGCCTTCGGGCAATACGTCGGCCGCCAACGGGAAGTCGTGAATTTGGCCGTCCCACAGGTGAAGGTCGCAGCGAACTCCGCTGAATTGCAACCGTTCGGCCATGAGCTCGGCGTCGGGAAGCAACAGTTCGTCGGAACTCACGTGGATGGCGACCGGCGGCAAGTCGGAGAGGTCCGCGTCGACCGGAGACTCGACGCGGCGGGCGGACGTGCCGTTGCCCTGCGGAACGCGCACCTCGCCGAGGTAACGGGCGAACATCGAGAGCGCACCGCGGGTGAACATCGAGCACCGGCGGGCGTTGCGGTGCCGCAGTTTTCGGGTGGGGTCCGCGTCGGTGAACGGCGAGATCGCGGCGACGCCGGCCGGCCTGAGCAGGCCGGTCCGGATGGCGGCGAGGGTGGTCATGAACGCGAGGTATCCGCCGGCCGAGTCGCCCGCCACCACCACCCGGTTCCCGTCGTAGCCGCGCTCCTGCAGCCAGCGCAGTCCGCACATTCCGTCCTCGATCGCGTCGGCGATCTGATGGGACGGCAGCTTGCGGTATCCGACGGTCAGGACCGCGGCGTCCGCCGCTTTCGACAGACGGGTCACCAGTGATCGGTGGGTGTTGAGGCCGCAGGTCAGGAACGCGCCGCCGTGGAGGTAGAGAATCGCGCGGTCGGACGAGACGCCGGGTGCGCGAACCCATTCGGCGGCGCAGCCGTCAAGCCTTAGCTGTTCGATGCTCGCCGAGGACGGGAAATGCTGCAGCAAACCTGCCATCTCGTCGACGTACCCCAGCGGCCAATGCAAATTCGGCTGAATGGCCCATGCGCGCACTATGTTCTTGACGATAAGCCGACTGGCCAACGACACCGCAAATGATTGCGGACTGTGCCGATGGTGCACCCGCCGGTTCATTGCGTGGCTTGGCAATATTCGGCGTCGGTCTGGCTTGGTCAGCATTTGTATTCAACTTTCGTAGAGGTGAAGGGGGTACCCGGCCCAAATCGGGAAAAACGCCCGATGAATCCCGGGCAAATGTTGGCTTCCTCACTGTTTGGTGCCAGCGGAAGTTGGGTAAAGCCGGCCGCCGCGACCCGAGTGCCTCAAGATATGACCATGACAGAGCCGATGCAGGCCGGCGCGCTGCTGGCCAACCGGGTCGCGGTGGTGACCGGCGGCGGCGGAGGTATCGGCGCGGCAACCGCCCGCCTGTTCGCCCAGCACGGCGCCCGGGTGGTCATCGCCGATATCGACGCCGGCCTCGCCGAGCGAGTCGTCGACGAGATCGCGGCCTCGGGCGGCTCGGGCCTGGCGGCCGTGACCGACGTCCGGGACGAGGGCCAGGTCAGCGCGCTGGCGCGGACGGTGCTGGATCGCTACGGCCGGGTGGACGTGCTGGTCAACAACGTGGGCCACTGGTTGCGGCACCCGGGCAGCTTCGTCGACACCGACCCCCGCCTGTGGGACGACCTGTACCGCATCAACCTGCACCACGTTTTTCTCGTCACGCACGCGTTCCTGCCCGCGATGATCGAGCAGCGTGCCGGGGCGATCGTCAACGTTTCATCGGTCGAGGGGTTGCGCGGCTATCCCGAGGACCCGGTCTATGCCGCCTTCAAGGCCGCCGTCATCCATTTCACGCGCAGCCTGGCCGTGCAGGTGGGCCGAGACGGGGTCCGGGTCAACGCGATCGGCCCTGACGTCACCGAATCGCTGCAGGTCCCGTACTCGCAGTGGCTGTCCCCGGACGAGCAGACGCGGTGGCCGCAGTGGGTGCCGGTCGGGCGGATGGGGTTGCCCGAGGACCAGGCCCGCGTGATTCTGTTCCTCGCGTCGGAGCTGTCGGCGTTCGTCACCGGCCACACCATCCCGACGGACGGCGGCACCGGCGCGGCGGGCGGCTGGTTCCGCTCGTCACGCCGGCCCGGCCGGGAGTGGACGAACCGTCCCGTCGCGCCCTGACATCGCTAGGCGTAGCCCAAGGCGGCGTTCAGTTTCCGGGGACCGACAGGGTGGCCTGCTGCTCGACCTGTTGGCCCTGCTGCTCGGCTTGCTGGGCCTCCTGAAGGTCGAGTTGCTCTTGCTGTTCGGCCTGTTGCTCGGACTGCTGAATCTCCTGTTGAATTTGCAGCTGCTGTTGCAGTTGGGCTTCGTCGTCGTCGCCGTCCGCGGCGAAGCTCCGGTCCACCAAATTCATGGATGTCCCAACGGTTTTCGTGTCATCGGGATGCGCAGCGTGAAACAGCGCCAGCGTAGCGAAGGTCGCGACCCCGGCGAAAAACGTTTGAATCAGTATGAATTGCCTGTTTGCCGCCATCCCGCCATGGTGGGGTTCGGTGTTAGCAGCGCGCTGGATCGTGGTTAGCGATCAGCTGTGAAATCGCGCATCGCTCAAACCGTTTGCGCGGACCGAAACCGGGCTTGATCGTCGATGATGGTCACCGGGATCCCGTTGAGGGCGCCGTTGCCGGAGGGCTCGTCGAGGAACGTCGGCGGGGACAGCACGTTGGTGTTGGCCCCCGGCGAACCGTTGGCCACCGACATGCGGGTGCCCGGTTTGCCATGCCCCCAGCCGTGTGGCATCGACACGACGCCGGGTTTGATCGCGTCGGTGACCTCGACGGGCACCTTGATCTCGCCGGCCGCCGATTTCACCGTCACGATGTCGCCGTCGGCGACTCCCCAGCGGGCCGCGTCGTCGGGGTGGATCAGCAAGGTGCACCGGTCCTTGCCCTTCATCAGCGCGGGCACGTTGTGCATCCAGGTGTTGTTCGATCGCAGGTGCCGGCGGCTGACCAGGACGAGCGGCTCGGCCGGGCGCTCCATGCGTGCCGCCAGCCGCGGCAGGTCGTCGAGGAGGTATTGCGGCGCGAGGCGGATCTTTTTGTCGGGGGTGCCCAGGATGTCGGGCAGCTGGGGAACCATCGGCCCGAAGTCGATGCCGTTCGGGTTCGCCTTGAGCATGTCCAGCGTCAGCCCGCCGGGGTTCTTGCCGTACTGGTCCCCGAACGGCCCGGTTCGCAGCGTGAGGTCGAGCATCCGCTCGGGCCCGCCGTGATCGTAGAGCTTGCGGATCTCCGCGCCGTCGACTCCCTGGGTGAAGGCCAGGTAGTCGAAGAACCCGTCGTCGATGGCGGCGACGTCGACGTCCTCGGCCGGTGTCCCGGTGCACAGGCCGGTCAGCCGGATGAGGATCTCCCATTCGTGCGGGCGGTCACCCGGGTCGAATACCGGGGCCGAGTAGTTGGCGATGCTGTGGATAGCGAAGAGAAGGATCAGATCGTCGTGGTGCGGCTGCTCGAGCGGGGACAGCCCGGGCAGGATCACATCCGCGTGGCGCGTCGTCTCGTTGAGCCAAAGGTCAACGGAGATCATCGCTTCCAGCATGGGCAGCACCTCGTCGAGCTTGTCGCCGCCGGGCGTCGACAGCACCGGGTTGCCGGCGACCGTGATCAGCGCCTTCAGCTGCCCCTCGCCGGGCGTGGCGATTTCTTCGGCCATGCACGACACCGGGGCCTGCCCGAGAACCTCCTTCGCGCCGCGCACCCGGGTGCGCCAGCGCCCGAATTCCGGGAGGCCGCCCTCCAGCCCGGGCAGTGGCTGCGTGGTGATCGACCAGGCCGCCGGCTTGGGGAACATCGCGCCGCCGGGCGTGTCGAAATGGCCGGTCAGAATGTTGATCACGTCGACCAGCCAGCTGGCCAGGCTGCCAAACTCCTGATTGCACAGGCCGATTCGCCCGTAAACCACTGATCGCTCGGTGCCGGCGAGCTCGCGGGCCAGCCGGCGTATGCGGTCTTCGTCGATGCCGGTGACCGCGCTCACCCGCTCCGGCGGCCACTCGGCGGCGACCCGGCGCATCGTGTCGAGACCGTCGACATGCGGTCCGGCGTCGACCAGGTCCTCGTCGAAGAGGGTGTGCGCAACGGCCAGCAGCAGCGCCGCGTCGGTGCCGGGAACGATTGGAAGCCACTCGTCGGCCTGGGCGGCGGTTTGGGTGCGCACCGGGTCGATGACGATCACCTTGCCGCGTTTGCGAATCCCGTTGATCAGGCCCATCACGTCGGGCGCGGCCAAAAGCGAGCCCTGCGAGGCGGCGGGGTTGGCGCCCATGATCACCATCAGGTCGGTGCGCTCGATGTCGGGCACCGGGAAGTTCCACCACAGGCCGTACATCAGATGCGACGACAGGTTCTTGGGCCACTGGTCGACGGTCCCGGGCGAGTAGGTGACCGGCATCCCGGACATGCCCATCAGCACGCCCGCGTATCGGGCCAGCGAAAACGAGTGCGCCAGCGGGTTACCGGTATAGGCGGTGACCGCGCCGATCCCGTACTTTTCGATCACCGGTGTGAGCAGTTCGGTGCAGCGACGAAACGCCGCGTCCCAGCTGACCTCCTGCCACCGCCCGTCGACCTTGATCATCGGGCGCCGGATGCGGTCCGGGTCCTCGTGCACCGCGGCCAGCGACACGCCCTTCGGGCAGAGGTGCCCACGGCTCCAGACGTCGTCGCGGTTGCCGCGGATGCTGGTGACTTTGCCGCCCTCGACCTGAATTTCCAAGCCGCACATCGCTTCACACAGTGGGCAGGTGCGCAGGTGCCTGCCGTCATCGCCGGTCGCCACCCACCCACTGTATTCCGCTACTGCCGGTAGCGGAAGTAGCATCTTTCAGAGGGCGAAAGAGAGGAACAAGGGTGCAAATCAGCGTGAATTGCTTTCTCAGCGACGACCCCTCGCGGTCGCTGGTCGATGACTTTGTGTCGGAGCTCGCGACGTTGCGCGACGAGGGATTCCGTCGGGTCTGGGTGGCCCAAATGCCTTGGCAGGCAGATGTTTTGACCGTTCTTGCGGTCGCGTTCCGCGAGGTCGACACGATCGAGGTCGCGACGGGTGTGCTGCCGATCCAGAACCAGCAGCCGATGCTGATGGCGCAGCGCGCGCTCACCCTCAGCTTGATCTCCGGCGGCCGATTCACCCTCGGGCTGGGCATGACCCATCGCATGGTCACCGAGGGAATGTGGGGGATTCCGTGGGACAAGCCGGTGCGCCGACTCGGCGAATACCTCGACGGCCTGCTGCCCCTGCTGGACGGCAAGGACGCCAACGCCACGGGTGAGACGGTGACCACCCGCGGATCGGTGCGCGTTCCCGGTGCCCCGACGCCTCCGGTGTACATCGCGGCCCTCGGCCCGCAGCTGCTGCGGCTGACGGGTCGGCGCTGCGCGGGGACGGAGACCTGGATGACCGGACCCAAGACCCTCGCCGAACACGTCGGGCCGACCCTTCGCAACGCGGCCGCCGAGGCCGGCCGCCCGGAGGGCGCGGTGCGGGTGGCGGCCTCGCTGCCGATCGCGGTGACCGACGACGTCGACGGGCTGCGCGCCCAAGCCGCCGAGCAATTCGTGCTCTACGGGCAACTGCCGTCATACCGGGCCATGCTCGATCGCGAGGGCTACCGCGACCCCCAGGATGCGGCCCTCATCGGCGACGAGGCGACCGTCACGGAACGCCTCGACGAACTGCGCGCGGCCGGTGTCGACGAGTTCGTCGGCTACGCATTCGACACCTCCGACGAGGGCCGGGCCCGCACCCGGAGCCTGCTGCGGCGCTATGCCGGCTAGCTGAGGTGCTCGGGTGTTGAGTGTGAATCGTGGGCGCCGACATCCCGCGGTGTGTGCACGCCGAAAACCGCCACTGCACAACCAAAGCCCTGAATGCACTCACGCCGACTAAGGCGCCGTCAGGCCGTCCACGGCCCGATGCCGCCGACCTTCTCGATGCGGATGCGGGTGAGGAATCCCGGCGGCGCCCCGTCCGGCGGGAACTTCATGTTCGGGTCGCCCAGGACCGGGTTGAGCTCGGTCAGGAGCTCGGGCGCCCCGCCCTCGACGATGCGCGCGGTACCGGCGACGGACAGATAGGGCCGCATGCCCTGGCCCGCCTTGTCCAGCGCCAGGATCGTGACGGCGACGCGGGGGTCGTTGCGGACGTTGCGCACCTTCTTGTGTTCGGCGAGGTGCGCGGTGACCAGTTCGTCCCCGTCAGGCGTCGACTGCAGCGCGACCCAGACAACGCTGACCTGGGGGCTGCCGTCGGGATTGAGGGTGACCAGGGTGGCGTCGGCACCCTCACCAATCAGATCGCGCGCGGCGTCGTTGAGTTTCATGCGTGCTTATACCGTCGCGCGCGGCGATTCATTCCCGCTTCATAATTCGGCACGAATGACATTTGAATCTGACCAGTTGGCTGTACAAGCGGCGGACATCGCTTTTAGCGTCGTTCACGACATGAGCGATCATCAGGAGCCCACCGGCATCGAGCATCTGCGCAGCGAGCTGCTCGATCGCATGGATGCGCAACATTTCGACGACTGGTCCCCCGCGCTCTTGCGCGCCCTCATCGCCGTCTTCGATCTCAACGGAGTCACGCCGGCGGCCCAGCGCAGCTTTCGGCCTTATCTCGTCAGGTAGCGCACCCGGGCCACAGCGCTGTCGCGGATTAGGCTCGCGACGGTGGAGATGTGGGAATTGGTCGCCCGCGAGCAGATCCGGGACACCCTCGCGCGCTACAACTGGTCGGGTGACGCGGGCCGGCTCGAGGGCCTGGCGGAGACGTTCTGCGCGGACGGCGTCCTCGAGATCCGCGGGCTGGAGCCGTTGCGCGGGCGAACCGAGATCGTGGCGTTCCTCGGCGGCGTGACGGGCAAAGTCGCGCGCAACGTCGACGTCAAGCCGGTCGTGCGGCACAACGTAGCCAATGTGCTCTTCACCGGCCTCACCCCCGACCGGGCGGAGGTCTCGTCCTACTTCACCGTGGTCACCCAGATCGGGCTCGACCATTTCGGCCGCTACCGCGACGTCCTGGTGCCGGACGGCGGGGGGTGGCTGATCATGCATCGGAAGGTGTCGACCGACTGGGCGGCCCCGGATTCGACCATGGCCCGTTAACCCCCGCGGCGGTCAGATGAATCTTGGTGGCGATTTCGTTAAATGTACCGTCGAGATGTTTGCCAAAGCCCGCCAACCGGCTACAGCTTAGGGATCACATCAAGAGATTGCGGTCTGCTCTGATGCTGTGCGCGATCGGGGTCCGGGGTTGACCGCCGGTCATGTGACCAGAGGTCACGACCGTGCGAACGAGATGGGCGGGGCATGCAGCGACTCAGCGGGCTGGACGCGTTCTTTCTGTACCTGGAGTCACCGACGCAGCCATTGAATGTTTGCTGCGTCGTGGAGCTGGACCCCAAAACGAAACCGGGCGGCTACACGTTCGAGGGGTTCCGGGAGGCGCTGACGGCGCGGGTGGACGCCGTGCCCGAATTCCGCCTCAAGCTGGCGGACAGCCAGCTGAACTTCGACCATCCGGTCTGGGTCGACGACGAAAGCTTCGACCTCTCTCGACACCTGCATCACGTCGCGCTCCCCTCGCCCGGCGGGCCGAAGGAGTTAGCGGAGATTTGCGGGCACGTCGCGGGCCTGGCCCTCGATCGCGATCGCCCGCTGTGGGAGATGTGGGTCATCGAGGGCCTGCACGGCACCGAGGCGCTGTCCGTCGTCCTCAAGGCCCACCACGCGGTGGTCGACGGCGTCGGGGGCGCCAACCTGCTGGCCCAGCTGTGCAGCAGCGCGGCCGACGCGCCGCCGCCGACCCCGGTGGAACGCACCGGCGGAGCGAACCCACTGCAGATCGCCGCCTCGGGGTTGATCGGCGCCGCGTTACGGCCCTGGCGGTTGGCCAAGGTGGTGCCGGCGACCGCGCTGACCCTCGGGCAGACCGTATTGCGCGCCCGGGGCGGCCGGCCCACCATGGCCGCCCCGTTCGCCGCGCCGCCGACGGCGTTCAACGGCCCGTTCACCCGCCGGCGCAACGTCGCCCTGACCACCGTGGACCTCGACGACGTCAAGACGGTCAAGAACCGGTTCGGCGTGACGATCAACGACGTGGTGACGGCGCTGTGCGCGGGGGCGCTGCGCCAGTTCCTGTCCGACCGGGGCGAACTGCCGGACAGCCCGATGGTGGCCAGCGTGCCGGTGTCGGTGCGCGGCAGGTCCGATCGACCGGGCCGAAACCAGACCACGTGGATGCTGTGCCGGCTCGAAACCCACATCGACGACCCTACCCAGCGACTGATCAGCATCGCCGAAGCCAACGCCTGCGCCAAAGACCATGCCGCCGCGATGGGCCCCACCCTGCTGCAGGACTGGACGCAAGTGGCCGGGCAAACCATGTTCGGCGCCGCCATGAAGCTGTTGCCGCGAATCCCGTTGCCCGAGAAGCCCCCACACAACCTGGTGTTGTCGAATGTGCCCGGCCCGCAGGAACAGCTCTACTTTCTGGGGTGCCGGATCGACGCCATGTATCCGCTCGGGCCGATCATCGCGGGCGCTGGACTCAACGTGACGGTCATGTCGCTCAACGGCCGGCTCGGCGTCGGCATCATTTCGTGCCCCGACCTCGTTCCGGACGTGTGGGAGCTCGCCGACGCGTTTCCCGCGGCGCTGAAGGAATTGTTGGATTGCGCCCCGCCCGGTGCCGGATAGCATTCGATTTGCGAATGTGGGGGATATGGACGAGAAACGGTCGTTCTGTGTACATATCCCCCACACCCGACGCGGATCTTGCGGTGCCGCTTGGTGTTTCAGGCCGGGGGCTCTGCCCCGATCGTCAGGACGGCGAGCCGGCACCCCTCAGCTCCCGCACGCCAGGCGTGATCGACGCCCGTGACCACCGCGCTGTCACCGGCGGCGAGCGGGTGTGCGCCGTCGTCGAGGATCAGGTCCACCGAGCCGGAGAGCACGACGTCGAAATCGACGGTGTCCGTGTGGTGCATGGCGAACTCGGCGCCGGGTGCGTACTCGATCATCGTCCAGCGCAGCGCGCCGGGCGGGACGACCAGGTCGAGCAGGTCCGCGACCCGCCCGCCGGCAGCAACGGACGGCAGCGACGGCGCCGCGTACAGCACCGAATACTGCAGGCCGCCGCGTCCGGCGTCCCCTTGCAGCGCGACGGGTTCGTCGCGCGCCGCGCACGACCGTCCGCTGGCGTCGACGCCGGTGATCAGCAAGCGACCCGACATGGCCAGAGACTTTAGATGACCGATCGGCGGAACACCGCTCCCGCTCGCCACGGCGGCATGGCAGGGTGACATCCGTGGCCAACACTTCTGAACTCGTCGAACAGGACCTGCGCGAAATCGGAACCCCGAAGGGCGCATTGCGCTACTACGACTGCGGGCCGGATTCGGCGCCGACGCTGCTCTTCCTGCACGGCTCGGGTCCCGGGGTCACCGGCTGGCGTAACTTTCGCGGGATATTGCCGACATTCGCCGAGCAGTACCGCTGCCTGGTCCTGGAATTCCCCGGTTTCGGCGTCAGCGACGACTTCGGCGGCCACCCGATGGTCATGGCGTTCGGCACCGTCGGGCCGTTCCTGGACGCGCTGGGTGTCGGCAAGACGCACATCATCGGCAACTCGATGGGCGGCGGCGTCGGCATCAACTTCGCCATCGGAAATCCCGACCGCGTCGACCGGTTGGTCACCATCGGCGGCATCGGCACGAACATCTTCAGCCCGAGCCCCAGTGAGGGCATCCGGCTGCTGCAGGAGTTCGTCGAGGACCCGACGCGCCAACGGCTGGTCGACTGGCTGAAGTCGATGGTGTACGACCAGTCGCTGGTCACCGACGAGCTGATCGAGGAACGCTGGGCGCTCGCGACGGATCCCGTTGCCCTGGACGCCGCCCGCCGGATGTACGGCAAGGCCGCGTTCGCCGCGATGAACGCCGGGATGGCCGCCTCCGACCGGCCGATGCCGTGGGCGGTCATGCACAAGCTGGCGGCGCCCACCCTGCTGACGTGGGGCCGCGACGACCGGGTGAGCCCACCCGACATGGCGCTCCTGCCGATGCGCACCATCCCCAACGCCGAACTGCACATCTTCCCGAACTCCGGGCACTGGGCCATGATCGAGGCCAGGCAGGCGTTCGAAAGCGTGGTGCTGGCTTTCCTCTCCCGCTAGGTGCGATCGCGAGCGCGGCGAAGCCGGCCGCCCGTCTACTGGCGTTGGGGAGCCAGGCGCTTCAGCGCGAGCCCGCCCTCGAACGGGCGGTAGCCGAACGCGGCCGGGGCGTGATACCCGGTCTTCTCAAGAGGCGTGTGCACTTCAGCTACCGTCGGGCCGATCTCGGCCGCGATCGGCGCCAGCGCGTCGAGGTCGAACCGGTACAGCCGACCCGCATTCTCGGAGAGAATCTTCCGGCATTCGTCTTCGGATCTGTCGTGCAGCGCCCACCGGATGGCCAGCTTCGAATGCGGAGCGAAGCCCTCTTCGTGGGGGTAGTCGCTTCCCCAAAGTATGTGGTCAGCGCCCATGAAGTCGATCATGCCTGATTCGAAGGGGGTCAATTCGCTGGCCAGGTAGCAGTTCCGCTGAACGTACTGGGTTGGTGTAAGGGTGAGCTGATCGACCGAGGAACCGCCGAACATGCCGTAGGTGCGGTTACCGGCTTCCGTCTTCAGCGTCGGCACCATCGAATCCAGGGTCATCAGCTGCTGTTGCACCCAAAGGGTGCCCTGCTCAGTGGGCGCGAACCGTAATGTCGGATGGCGTTCGAACACCCCGGCCAAGATCAGGTGCCCAAGGGTGCGCTGGGCCCACAGTGCCATTTCCGTGATGAGTACCGCATTGGATGCCGGCTGATCCATGGGCATCGCCGGACTTCCCGGACCCCCGTGCTGCACGATTGTGAGATCGAGTTCGTCGCACAATGCCCAAATCGGCTCATAGCGGGTGTGGAAGAGCGGGGCGACGTTGGGGTCGCCCGGCGATACCGCGGGCAACAACACTCCACCGAAGCAATCCTGCTCGTTCCCCCACCGTATTTCGTCTAATGCGGCGTCCACGTCGTTGGGGAAAACTTGGATCAATCCTCGCCGCCGCGCCGGCGCCAGGGAGCAGAAGTCAACCTGCCAGCGGTTGTGCGCTTGCACGCCCGCCCATCGATGTTCGAGCTCTTCTCGAGTCTGCGGCAACGAGATGGTGATGTTGGGAGATGTCGGGAAGAAGGGAGGAACGGTGTTCGGGAGCAACAGCTCCGCCGCCACCCCGTCATCATTCATCTCGGAAATTCGCAACTCGTTGTCCCAATTGCGCTTCGCGGTGGCGATGATCAAATCGTCAAACGGACTCGCGTAAGTCTTGGCCCACGCATCGAAGTCGTCGTGAAACGCCTGGGGTAGGTAAGGCTTGTAGTCGTAAAGGTCGGCTCCGGCGTGCGTATCCGCGGAAATGACGGTGTAGCGGGAAAGAGTCTCAGGCGCGGCCATGAATTCATCTCCTCGGCAGGAATGCGATAAGCGTAATAGTCCCCCCAGCCGATAGCTATCGAACGCTGGACGTTTCGCTCAGCGGGAGCCGACCTCTCGTATCGCATCGCCGGCCCGGCGGTTGATTGTCATCGTGGGGTGATGAACACGCCTTCGGCGGTGACGGTCGTTCCCCCGGCGTCGGCAATCTCGCCCACCGCGAAGGTCTTTGCGCCGTCGATGCGATCGACGTGCGCGCTTGCGCGTATGAGACCCAAGGGCGTTCCCCGCACATAACGCAGGCTGAGCGTGCCCGTGTAGGCCGGGCGTCCCGGGCGGTGTGCGGTTGCGCCAAGGACGTGATCCAGGATCAACGCGCACACGCCGCCGTGAACATGACCGGGCGGACCCTCGTAAGCGGCACCGAGCGTGACCTCAGTCCACACAACGCCTTCCGCGTCGTGGTGGATCACGAGAGGCGGTGCGACGGGATTGCGGACCCCGATCGCGACGTTTCCTGACGCCACCGATTGGCCGTCGGCGACTCGGCGCGCCCCGAATGAGCCGGGCATCAGGTCCGCGCTCAACAGCCCTACCGCGCGATCGATGTGCGCTTTGGCCTCCGCAACGACGGCACCGTCCACTTCGGTGCGGATGGTGACATCGATGAGCCGACGGACGGAGCCGGCGAGCGACTCATATCCCGCCGGCCCACCGGCTTCGTTGTCATCAGCCACGGCTGGCCGCCCGTTGAATCAGCCGGGTGCGTCGCGATCGCGCGTCAGGTGCCGGCTTTGCCCGCAAGCCGCTCACCCTCACGTTGGCCCCGCACCCAGTGCTGGTGCCGCCGCACCGGCGAGCCCAGCGGTCAGCAAAGCGCGCGCTCCGGGGTCGCCGTTGAGCACACGACTGGTGCGTTTGATGATCCGCCAGCGCCCCTCGATGCGCTGCAGTTCGAAATGGTTTGCCGTCGAGCGCCATACGCGATAGCTCTCACCATCTCGGACCAGCACCAGCGATTCGGCGACCGCCACCGCCGAATCTTCGGTCACCGTCACGACGCTCGGCCCGATGAAGTGACAGCAGCCGTTGGCCACCAGATTCTGATGGGACGCAGAACTTACCATCGCATGAACATCGCTCTGGCTGTCCATGTGCCAGCCCTCGACGTCGTAGGTGCCGTTGGTCGCCCACAGTCCCGCGGCGGCATCGGCGTCCCCGGCATCTACGGCCGGGCCGTACGACGCGATCAACCGGGAGATGTCGCGTTCGTCCTCGAGATGGCGAAGCCGTGCCGCAAGATCGTCGATCTCGGTCATGACCCGATTCCCTCCTCATCCTTCACCAGGTCCCGTAGGGCTGATAACTGATCGACGTAATGCGCCGCCGAGTGGGCGCGCACCGAGCATGTCACCGCGGTGGCTCCGACGTCACGCAGCGCGCGCAGGTGTTCTTGGACACGCGCGGGCTCGTGAGCGGGATCCAGGGCCCCGCAAGTGCCAAGCACGATATCGAAGTCTTCGGGAAGCTCGACGGCCGTCAGCATCAGACCGATATCGTCGAGGCCCAGTCCGAACGGCATCCATCCGTCCGCCAGCTCCACCGCGCGGCGCAGCGAACGTCGCGTCCTGCCGCCCACCCAGATCGGCATTGGGGATTGAAGCGCGAACGGCCGCAACGCGATTCCCGAATACGAAAAGTACTTGCCGGCGTAGGCCGGCTCCGGTCGCGACAGCGATGCCCGGAGGGCGCGCAGCGCGTCGTCGGCCCGTTCGCCGCGATCGGTGAACGGCGCACCTAGCAAGTCGAATTCGGCGGCCAGCGAGCCCACGCCGACGCCCAGTATCACGCGGCCGCCGCTGAGCCGATCCAAGGTGCCGTACTGCTTGGCGATCGCCAGCGGATGATGATAGCCGAGCACCACCACCGATGTCGTCAACCGTATCCGGGTGGTCCGCGCGGCGATAAATCCCAACGTGGCCAGCGGATCCCAGTAGGTGTCTCCGCGGGTAGCGCAATCGGCGAGCGGCACCGCGACATGTTCTGAACAAGTGAGAAAGTCGAACTCAAGCCTGTCGGCGGCCTCGGCGATACTGGCCAACGCGTCGGCCGAGGCGGTCGCCTCCCACTCGCTTGCGACACCAGGCAGCCCGGCCACCACCGGGGTGGCCAATCCGAGCCGCATCATTTCTGGCCCAGGAGTTCCTGCACGGTGCGATGCGCGCCCAACACGATCGCGGCGCGGTCCGGCCCGCTGCCCTGGTGTACCGCCTCGGCGTTGCCGCCGGCGATGAACACGGGACCATCGCTCAGATGGTCGAGTCCCTCGCGGGCCACGTCGACCGGTTCCGAGATCCGTAGACCCGGCACGTCGAAGTTCAGTCCCAGCCGCGCCATGGCCGGTGTGCGGGTCACCCCCAGCACGAGTTCGAGCACGTCCACACCAAACTCGCGCAATTCGAGCCACAAGCTCTCGGCGAACAGCCGACTGAAGGCCTTGGCGCCGGTGTAGACCGACTGCCGCATCGAGCCGTGTGTGGCGGCCATCGAGCCGACCAACAGGATGCCGCCGCGCCCGCGCTCGCGCATCGGCCGGGCGTAGTGCTGCACGAGCTGCAGCATCCGGGTGATGTTGAGGTCGATCACCCGGGAGAAGTCAGCGAGGTCGGCATCCAGAAAAGGCTCGCTGCAGGTGTTCGCGCCCGCGTTGTAGATCAGCAGGCCGACCTCGAGATCGGTCGTCGCGGCCATGATCGCTGAAATTGCTTCGGAGTCAAGGAGGTCGACTGCCAGCTCGCGCACCTTGACCCCTATCTCGCGGCATTGCCGCGCGGTGTCGTACAGGGGTGCCGGCTTGCGGGCAATCAGGACCAGGTTGAATCCGTCGGCCGCCAATTGCTTGGCGAACTCGGCGCCGACCCCTTCCGAGCCGCCGGCAATCACCGCCCACGGGCCGTATTTACCGATGTCCGTCATGATTACCCCTATCGTTGGGTGGCGCCGGCGTCGACCGGCAAGCTGACCGAAGTGATGTAGCGCGCCTCGTCGGAGGCCAGGAACAAAGCGGCGTTGGCCACGTCGACCGCATCGATCCACGGAACCGGAAGCATGTTCATGTTCCGTGCCGCCTCGGCGAATTCGTCGCGCGTCGGCGGCCGGTCCAAGTCGGGGCGGAATGCCGCGCGCACCGCGTCGTTCTGGATCAGCGGGGTGTCGACGTTGGTGGGGTGCACGCAATTCACCCGAATATTCTGCGGCGCAAGTTCTTTGGCCAGGCTCTGCATCAGGCCGACCACGCCGTGCTTGGCTGCCGTGTAATGCGCTACGCCAACCAGACCGCGCAACCCGGCGATTGAATTCGTGAGGATCATCGCCCCGGCGCCGCGCGCCATGAGGTGTGGCGCGCCGGCCCGGCAGGTGTGCCACACACCGGTGAGGTTGACGTCCAGCATGGTGCGCCAGGCTTTTTCGTCCAGCTCGAGCGCCATACCGC
>NZ_LZKE01000171.1:0-26153 GCF_001672675.1 Mycobacterium sp. E2327 | reverse complement strand
AGTCGGGCACCGTCACCGTGCTGGGCCGGCCGGCCGGAAGCCCGGCGCTGCGCCGCCGCGTCGGATACATGCCGCAGGACCCGACGATCTACAACGACCTGCGGATCGTGGACAACGTCCGCTACTTCGCCTCGCTGTACGGCTTCGACAACTGCGCCGCCGATGCGGCCATCGAGCGGGTCGGGTTGACCGACCATCGAACCGCCTTCTGCGGCATGTATCCGACGCGGCGGCGCAGCGCCGGGCTTCCGGCCGGCCGGCCCAGCACGGTGACGGTGCCCGACTTCACGATCTGCGTCCCGACGATGCACCGCATCAGGGTGGTCTTGCCGCAGCCGGAGGGGCCGAGCAGCCCGGTGATCGTGCCCTTCGCGATGGTTACCGAAAAGTCGTGCAGCGCAGGGCGTTTACCGCGGACGACGCGCAGATGCTCGATGTTGACGGCGGGGGCGTGTCCCCTCGCCAATAATTCATCACTCGATGAACTCATCATGTGATGAATACTCCGCTCGTGAGCGGGCCATGTCAAGGGCGGCTGCGCCGCGAACGTGAAAATTACGACGCGACACGCCGCCGCGGCGTCGTGGATTTCACGCTGGGCGGAGCCCGTCCCTCGGTGCGACGATCTGCTGGGACGTTTTGAAGCTGGGATCGGTAGCGCAGGGAGGCACAAGAATTTCGCAAATGGCCGGCGCTAACGTCCCGCCGCGAAGCCATCGGAAAGCCGTGAAGGGAACCGCCATGGACAAGTTGCTGACGGATCACGGCGACCCGGAGAAACGCATCGCCGATCTCGAGCATCGGCTTGCCGAGCGGACGCGGGGCGCCGAACCGCCACCGCCAACCCCGCACGACGCGGTTCCGTCGCGCCGTTTCGTGGCAGCCGCCGCGCCGCCCAGCGCCAAGCAGATGATGAAGTACACCTACCTGATCATGTTCGGCGGAATGGCGTCGCTCGGCCTGATCTATATGACGCTCTTCCTGGTTGGCGCCCTCGTGGGTGCGGAAAACGTGATGAAGGTCGGCGGCTTCCTGGTCTTCATCGCGTTCTTGGTGCTCGCCATGCCGGCTTTCGGCGTGTTCCAACGGCGGATGAATCGCAAAAAGACGGTGTTCGTCGACGTCGGGAACGGCAGCCTGACCGTCAGCTCGCGACCGGGCGAGGTCTTCTCCTTCGGCGATGCGCAGCTGGGCAACTGGACCCTCGCGGGGTACGGCGGCACCACGAAAGGCACGGCGCTGCACCTGCGAAGTGGCCGCAACCGCTTCGTCCTCGGCGGGCAAGATCATCGCCTCGGCGACGAAACACCGCTCGACGCACCGCCCGTCGACAGCGTCGACGCGACGATGTGGGCGTCGGAGTTCGATGAGCTGCTCGCCGCGATCCGCCGCCCCCGCGTACGCGGGCCGCTCCCGGGGCAACCGACCCGCTGCCTGCTCACCCCGAACCCGGCGCGGATGTTCTCGTCCTCGTTTTTCGGGATGTTCAAGAACACCGCGACGGCGATGAGGCTCAACTCCAACCCGCCGCGACCGAGCCTGGCCATCGACGTTGGCGACGAAGAGATCTCGCTGATCGACGTGAACAGCAACGCGCGCCTCGCCGCGGGCTCGCTTGCGCAGGTGACCGCGACGCCCGCCGCAAGCACCCGCTCGGCGCCTTACGTGGGTACCCTCACGACGGCCGTTCTCGTTGTGCGCGTTGCCGACTCGCAACCGCTGACCATCGGGTGCCCCGACGTCGCCGGCCCGCCGCAGGCCAGCTGGAGCGGCACCAAAACGAAGTACGACTACCGGTTTGCGTGGCGCGGCGGTGTGCCTTCGGCGGATGAACCGGAATTCGTGGTCTCGGACGCGGATTGGCTGACGCTCGTCGAAAAGTTCGGCCTGGCTTCGCAATTAGAGGACCGGGCCCGAGAAGCGAGTGCGGCCACACCCGGCCCGGGCGGGGCGCCGCTGGCCCGGCCCAAACGCAAGCTCTGGATTTACGGCGTCATCATCGCCGCGATCATGTTCATCGTGGGCCCGGCGATGATGTTCCTGGCCAGCAGCATCTGGAACGACCATCAGAGCAAGGAAGATCAGCTCAAGGCGGACCGGGAACGGCAGTACGCGTTGCCCTTTACCGGCCTGCGCAGTCCGCACGGTGTGGCCGTCGACGGCGCCGGCAACGTCTATGTCAGCGACACCCACCTCAATCGCGTGCTGAAGCTGGCGGCCGGGTCGAATACCCAGACGGTGCTGCCCTTCACCGGGCTCGATCTGTGTTCCAACACCATCGACGCTTCCCTCGGCGGGGTGGCGGTGGACTCCGCCGGGTCCGTGTACGTCAGCGACAGCTGCCACAACCGGGTGTTGAAACTGGCGGCTGGGTCGAGCACCCAAACGGTGCTGCCGCTCCGGCGCCTGCGTGATCCGCACGGTCTGGCGGTAGACGCAGCGGGCGCGGTGTACGTCGTCAACATCAGCGACAGTGAGGTGCTGAAGCTGGCGCCCGGGTCGAGCACGCCGACCGTGCTGCCGTCGAGCGGCAGAGGTGGGAGCCCCAATGGCGATGTGGCCGTGGACAACGCCGGCAACGTCTACATCAGTGTCTCGCACAGCGTCGGACGCCATTCCGTCGAGCGCTACCTGGTGAAGCTGGCACCCGGGTCCGACACCTGGACCCGAATGCCCCCGGCCCCCGACAACTCCTACAAGGGGCTGAGCACGGGCGAGCAGGACGCGACGATCGACAACGCCGGCAACGTGTACATCTTCACCGGGCTCGCCGGGGGCGTGATGAAGTTGGCGCCGGGGTCGAGCACCTGGACCGAGCTGCCCGGGTCGCCCCGCTTCGTCGACCCCCTGGGGTTGGCCGTGGACCCCGGCGGCAACTACGTGTACGTCACCGATCACACGGGTTCCCGGGCAACGGGCGGCGGCCTTCCCTGGGAGGACGATGACGCTCAGGGCTTCGTGCTCAAGCTGCCCGCGGGCTAGCCGAGTGCCGGCCTTCGCTGGCGGTGAACACTGTTATCTCGCAACGCACCTCGTGATACACAGTCGACATGATGAGCGTGACCGACATCGAGTACCAGGCCGACGGCAGAACGATGATCGGTCGGCTTGCCGTGCCAGACGGCGACGGCCCGCGTCCGGCGGTCCTGATCGCGCACGAGGGCCCGGGACTTGATGACCACCAACGCCGCCGCGCGGATCGACTCGCCGAACTGGGTTACGTGGCGTTCGCGCTCGACTATCAGGGCGGTGGCGTGTCGATGACCGACCGAGCAGCGATGATGGCCCGTCTCGACGATCTCTGGCACGACCCGGAGCGCACCCGGGGGCTGGCCCGCGCGGGCCTGACCGTGCTACTCGACCAGCCCCGCACCGACCCCACCAAGGTCGCCGCAATCGGCTATTGCTTCGGCGGACACCTCGTCCTGGAACTTGCGCGCGCCGGGACCGACCTCGCTGTCGTCGTCGGCTTCCACCCCCGGTTGGCCACTCCGCGGCCGTCGGACGCCGCCAACATCACCGCCAAAGTGCTCGTGTGCATCGGCACCGAGGACCCATTGATCCCCGTCGGCGAGCGGCTCGTGTTTGAAGAGCAGATGCGCGCGGCCGGGGTCGACTGGCGCATGAACCTCTATGGCGGCGCGCAGCACAGCTTCACCCACCCGGAGGTCGACCGCCTCGGGGTCCCCGGTCTGCGGTTCGACGAACTGTCAGCGGAGCGATCATGGCGCGCCATGCTTGATCTGTTCGATGAGACGTTCCACACCGGGCGCAGCGAGCAGGTCGGCCGCAGCCGATAAACTCACGACGCCGAGCCGCACATCGACTGGACCGCCCGAAGGTTCAAGGAAAGGCAACACGTCATGGCTGAGGAGCTGACACCGCATTTCGAGGATGTGCAGGCGCACTACGACCTATCCGACGACTTCTTTCGCCTGTTTCTCGACCGCACCCAGATGTATACGTGCGCCTACTGGCTCGGCGGCGATGACATGACTCTAGAACAGGCACAGATCGCCAAGATCGACCTGTCGCTGAGCAAGCTGGGCTTGCAGCCGGGCATGACGATGCTGGACCTGGGCTGCGGCTGGGGCGCCGCCATGATGCGCGCCATCGAGAAATACGACGTCAACGTCGTCGGCATCACGCTGTCCAAGAATCAGGTCGCCCACGTCGAGCAACTGTTCGCCGAGTCGGACAGCCCGCGCTCCAAGCGGGTGCTGCTCGAGGGCTGGGAGCGGTTTCACGATCCGGTGGACCGGATCTTGGCGATCGGACCGTTCGAACACGTCGGCTACGACCGCTACGACGCTTTCTTCAAAAGAACTTACGAGCTGTTGCCGAGCGGCGGCACGATGTTGTTGCACACGATCACCGTCCTCTCGGAGAAGGAGATCATCGAGTCCGGCCTGCCGCTCACCCCGGCGATCGTCGAATTCAGCGACTTCATGAAGACCGAGATCTTCCCGGGCGGCTTCCTGCCGACCATCGACATGGTCAAGGAGTTCTCGGCGAAGGCCGGCTTCAAGCTGAAGCGCCGCCAATCCCTGCAGCGGCATTACGCAAAGACCCTGGATGTCTGGGCCGCGGGCCTGGAGGCGCACAAAGAAGAGGCCATCGCGATCCAGTCCGAAGAGGTCTACGAGATGTACATGAAGTACCTCACCGGCTGCGCGAACCTGTTCCGCAAGGGCTACACCGACCTCAACCAATTCACGCTACGCAAGTAGCGATCGGCTCATCGTTCGCCCGGGCGACGTAGCGGCTGATGTCCGTGCACGCCTTCGGCGTAAGCGGTTTCGGCGTGCTGGGTAAGGTCGACGCCGGTGGTCTCGTCGTCGGCGCTGAGCCGAAAGCCCATCACCCGATCGATCACCTTGGCAAGGACGAACGACGCCGTGAACGCGTAGAGCGCGACCACCGCGATCGCCAGCACCTGCTTGCCCAGCTGGGCGAAGCCGCCCCCGTAGAAGAGGCCCCGTGGGCCCGCCGTCATGACCGCCGTCGCGAGCAGCCCGATCAACGACACACCGACGACGCCGCCGACGAAGTGCACGCCCACCACGTCGAGCGAATCGTCATAGTTGAAGCGGAATTTCGCCGCGACCGCGAACGAGCACACGACACCCGCGGCCAGGCCGACGACCGCCGCGCCGAGCGTGTTGACGGTTCCGCACGACGGGGTGATGGCGACGAGGCCGGCCACCACACCGGATGCCGCCCCGAACGTCGTGGGCCTGCCGTCCCGGATGCGTTCGACCGTCAGCCAGCCGAGCATGCCGAGGCACCCCGCGACGAGCGTGTTGAGGAAGATCGCCGCGGCGGTTCCATTGGCGGCCAACGCGGATCCGGCGTTGAACCCGAACCAGCCGAACCACAGCAGCCCGACACCGAGCAGGACGAACGGCAGGTTGTGCGGCCGCATGGCGTCCTTCTTGAACCCGATGCGGGGCCCCAGCACCAGCGCCAGGGCCAGGGCCGAGGACCCGGACACAATCTCGACCACCAGGCCGCCCGCATAGTCGAGCACCCCCAGCTTCGCCAGCCAGCCGCCGGGTCCCCACACCCAGTGCGCGACAACCGAATACACGACGATCGTCCACACGGTGGCGAACGCCATCCAGGCCGCGAACCTCGCGCGGTCCGCGATCGCGCCGCTGACCAGGGCGGCCGTGATGATCGCGAACGCCAGCTGGAACGTGGCGTACAACAGTTCGGGCACCGCCCCGTGGACGGTGTCGGGGCCGATGCCGAGCATCCCGAGGTGTCCGAGGTTTCCGACGAGGCCGTACCCACCGTCTTGGGAGAACGCGATGGTGTAGCCGATCAACAGCCACGCCACCGTGACCAGCGGGATGGCGATGAAGCTCATCATGATCATGTTGAGCACCCCGGTGGTGCGTACCATGCCGCCGTAGAAGATCGCCAGGCCGGGGGTCATCAGCAGCACCAAGGCGGTGCTGGCCAGCAGCCACGCCGTGGCGGCGGGGTCGATGTGCATTGTCGGGCTCCTTCGACACAATTTCGGCCGGGATATTGCCACGTCGGCCTTGTCGGTAGGTTCGGTGGGTGGTCGCAGGGGAGCTGGTGGTGGATCCGGTCGCCGCCGCGCACCGGCTGCTCGGCGCCACCCTGAACGGCAGGGGCGTGCGGGCCGTCGTCGTCGAAGTCGAGGCCTACGGCGGGGTTCCCGACGGTCCCTGGCCCGACGCCGCGGCCCACTCGTACCGCGGCCGGTCCGGCCGCAACGCCGTGATGTTCGGCCCGCCCGGGCGGCTCTACACCTACCGCAGCCACGGGATCCACGTCTGCGCCAACGTCTCGTGCGGACCCGACGGGACCGCGGCGGCCGTCCTGCTGCGCGCCGCCGCCGTCGAGGAGGGCACCGACGTCGCGCGCGCCCGGCGCGGCGAGCTGGTCCGCACCGCCGCGCTGGCGCGTGGCCCGGGCAACCTGTGCTCGGCGTTGGGAATCACCATGGACGACAACGGGATTGACCTGTTCGATCCCGACGGCCCGGTGACCCTGGAACTGAACGCCCCGCTGACCGCCACCGCGGGCCCCCGCGTCGGGGTCAGCCAGGCGGCCGACCGGCCGTGGCGACTGTGGCTCGGCGGCCGCCCGGAGGTGTCGGCCTATCGGCGCAGCCCGCGGGCACCCGCCCCCGGGACGAGCGACTAGACGGCGGCAGGGGCCACCCGAAACGCGGGGTCCACGCGGCGCGCAATCAAGACGAAAGTGACGGCCAGCAGCGGCGCGATGGCGCTGTAGACCGCGGCGGGCGTGGCCATCACGGCGCTGTTCAGCAGCTGCGGGCTCAGCGCGATGCCCATCGCCACGACGGCATTGTGCATTCCGACCTCCAGGCTGACCGCGACAGCCTGCCGCGGGGCCAGGCGCATCAGGCGTGGCGCCAGGTAGCCGACCATCAGGCTCACGGCGCAGAAAACCACGACCGCCCCGGTCAGCAGGCCGATGTTGTGCCAGAGCGTCGTTCGTCCGCCTGCGATCGCCGCAACGATGGCCAGCACCAGCAGGGTGAGCGCCGCGATCCGGACCGGCTTCTGCATTCGGCGGGCCAGCTCGGGGAAGCGGTGCCGGATGGCAACGCCGATCGCGATCGGAACCAGCACCAGGCCGATCACCGCAAGGAACTTGTCCAGCTGCAGCGGCAGGAACCGCCCTTCACCGAGGAACCACGTCATCGCCACCGCCAGAATGGTGGGCAGGGCAACGATCGACAGGACCGCGTTGATTGCGGTCAGGGTGAGGTTTAGGGCCAGATCGCCGTTGAACAAATGGCTCAGGATGTTCGACATCGTCCCGCCGGGGGTCGCCGACATCAGCATGAGCCCGACCGCCAGGTGCGGTTCGAGATGGAAGACCTCGGCGATCACCAGGCACAGCGTCGGCAGCAGCAGCGCCTGACAGATGAGCGCCACCGCGAGCGGTTTGCGCAGGCCCGCGGCCCGCTTGAAGTCGTCGACGGTGAGGGTCAGCCCCAGCGCGAGCATGATGATCGCGACGACCAACGGCCAGTATCGGTTGTCCATGACGCTCCGCGTTGTTGGTGCGCGTACGGGGGAAGATGACGGCGCCACGATGCGCCACGTAGTTAGCTTGCCTTATATCACGGTGCGTGGGCGAATCGACCGCGTCACAGCGACTAAAGTCGTGCGCGATGAATTCCGGGATCCTTGACGAGCTGGGTTGGCGCGGGCTGATCGCGCAGTCCACCGACCTCGACGCGCTGGCCGCCGAGGCGCAGCGCGGGCCGATGACGGTGTACGCCGGCTTCGACCCGACCGCGCCCAGCCTGCACGCCGGACACCTGGTTCCGCTGCTGGCGCTGCGCCGCTTCCAGCGGGCCGGCCACCGGCCGATCGTGCTCGCCGGCGGCGCCACCGGCATGATCGGCGACCCGCGCGACGTCGGCGAGCGCAGCCTCAACGAGGCGGACACCGTCGCCGCGTGGACCGAGCGGATCCGCGGGCAGCTGGAGCGCTTCGTCGACTTCGACAATTCGCCCACTGGAGCCGTCGTCGTCAACAACCTGGACTGGACGGGCCCCCTCTCGGCCATCGAGTTCCTGCGCGACATCGGCAAGCACTTCTCGGTCAACGTGATGCTGGACCGCGACACCATCCGGCGGCGCCTCGACGGCGAGGGCATCTCCTACACGGAGTTCAGCTACATGCTCCTTCAGGCCAACGACTACGTTGAGCTGCACCAGCGCCTCGGCTGCACGCTGCAGATCGGCGGCTCGGATCAGTGGGGCAACATCATCGCCGGGGTGCGCCTGGTCCGCCAGAAGCTCGGCGTGACGGTGCATGCGCTGACGGTGCCGCTGGTGACCGCGGCCGACGGCACCAAGTTCGGCAAGTCCACCGGCGGCGGCAGCCTGTGGCTGGACCCCGAGATGACCAGCCCATACGCCTGGTACCAGTACTTCATCAACACCGCCGACGCCGACGTGATCCGCTACCTGCGGTGGTTCACCTTCTTGTCCGCCGACGAGCTGGCGGAGCTGGAGCGGGCCACCGCCGAGCGCCCGCAGCAGCGCGCCGCGCAGCGGCGGCTGGCCCGCGAGCTGACCGTGCTGGTGCACGGCGAGGCGGCCACCGAGGCCGTCGAGCACGCCAGCCGGGCGCTGTTCGGGCAGGGCGAACTCGACCGGCTGGACGAGGCGACGCTGACCGCGGCGCTGCGCGAGACGTCGGTCGCCGAGCTCAAGCCCGGCAGCCCCGACGGGATCGTCGACCTGCTCGTGGCCAGCGGCCTGTCGGCCAGCAAGGGCGCCGCGCGGCGCACGATCGGCGAGGGCGGCGTCTCGGTCAACAACGTGCGCGTCGACAGCGAGGAATGGGCGCCGCAGCCCTCGGACTTCCTGCACGGCCGGTGGCTGGTGTTGCGGCGCGGCAAGCGCAACGTCGCCGGCATCGAACGCGTCGCCTAGTCGTTACCGTGTCGTATCGCCGTCGTGACCTCGGCTGACCAGGGTGGTCACGGTGACTAGCGCGACTCGGATGCTGCGGGTGATGGTGCTGAGCGCGGGCCTGGCCGGCCTGACCGCGGTACTGGCCGCACCCGTGCACGCCGACTGGATGGGCAACGCGTTCCTGCGGGCGCTCACGAACGCCGGCGTCCCGGTGTCGCAGCCCGACAGCGCGACGGCGCTCGGGAGGTCGGTGTGCCCGATGCTCGTGGAACCCGGCGGGTCGTTCGACTCGGTGATCAGCACGGTCGCCGACGGCCACGGAATGTCGCACGACGCGGCGGGCGTGTTCACCATCGTCGCGATCGCGACCTACTGCCCGGCGGTGCTGGCGCCGCTGCTGACTGACCGCCCGCCCGCGTAGTCGGCCTCGCGCCGCCGCCCTGGCCTCACAATCAAAGCCGTCGCCGCACACTCATCAAAGGCCCCGCCGCCACGCCCGTATCCTTTGCAGAGTGGTCGACGACAGGCAGGGGCACGGCGGTAGGCGGGGACCGCGCAAGGCATCCGGCTCCTGGTCGGGTCCCGGTCGCGCCCGGCCGGCGCAGCCGCGCACCGCTGACAAGGACCATCGCGCGCCGAACGACGGGCCCCCGATACCGCCCGGCGTGGAGGCCAAACAACTGGCGCCCGAAATCCGCCGCGAGCTGAGCACGCTGGACCGCGCCACGGCCGACGCGGTGGCGCGCCACCTGGTCGCCGCCGGCGAGCTGATCGACGAGGACCCCGAGGCCGCGCTGAAACACGCCCGCGCGGCGCGGGCCCGGTCCAGCCGGATCGCCGCGGTCCGCGAGGCCGTCGGAATCGCGGCCTACCACTGCGGCGACTGGGCCCAGGCACTCGCCGAACTCCGGGCCGCCCGCAGGATGGGCAGCAAGTCGGCGCTGCTCGCGCTGATCGCCGATTGCGAACGCGGCCTTGGCCGTCCGGAGCGGGCGATCGAACTGGCGCGCGGCGAGGAGGCGGCCCAGCTGTCCGGCGACGACGCCGACGAGTTGCGCATCGTCGCCGCCGGCGCCCGCGCGGATCTCGGGCAGCTCGAGCAGGCGCTGACCGTCCTGTCCACCCCGCAGCTCGACACGAGCCGCAGCGGCTCGACGGCGGCCCGGCTCTTCTACGCCTACGCCGACACGCTGCTGGCGCTCGGCCGCAACGACGAGGCGCTGGAATGGTTCCTGCGCTCGGCGGCCGCCGATATCGACGGCGTCACCGACGCCGAAGAGCGTGTCGGCGAGCTCGCCTGAGATGAAAACCATTGCGCAGCAATACGATTGCCTGCTCGTCGACCTGGACGGCACCGTCTTCCGCGGTGCCCAGCCCACCGAGGGCGCCGTGCAGTCGCTCGACGAGGTCGAAAGCCGCAAGCTCTTTGTGACCAACAACGCCTCCCGCAGCGCCGACGAGGTGGCGCTGCACCTGCGCGAGCTCGGCTTCACCGCGACCGCGACCGACGTCGTCACCAGCGCCCAGAGCGCGGCCCGGCTGCTGGCCGACGAGCTCGCCCAGGAATCGCGGGTGTTGATCGTCGGCACCGACGCGCTGGCCAACGAGATCGCCGCCGTCGGGCTGCGCCCGGTGCGCCGCTACGACGACGACCCCGTCGCCGTCGTGCAGGGCCTGTCCACCACCATCGGCTGGCCCGACCTCGCCGAGGCCGCGCTGGCCATCCGGGCCGGCGCGCTGTGGGTGGCCGCCAACGTCGACCCGACCCTGCCGACCGAGCGCGGCCTGCTGCCCGGAAACGGATCGTTCGTGGCCGCGCTGCGGGCCGCCACCGGCGCCGAACCGCGGGTCGCGGGCAAGCCGGCGCCGCGGCTGTTGCAGGACGCGGTCGCCCGTGGGGACTTCCGCGCGCCCCTGGTCGTCGGCGACCGGCTGGACACCGACATCGAGGGCGCCATTGCCGCCGACCTGCCCAGCCTGATGGTGCTCACCGGGGTCAGCACCGCCCGCGACGCGGTGTTCGCCGACCCCGCCCGCCGGCCCACCTACATCGCCCACGACCTGCGTTCGCTGCACTCCGAGGACGAGCGGCTCGCGGTGAAGCCGCAGCCCGGCTGGCACGTCGACGTCGGGGATCAGGCGGTGACGGTCAGCGCCGACGGCGCCGACGAGGGCGACGGGCTGTCGGTCGTCCGGGCCGTCGCGCACGCGGTGTGGGGCGCCGCGGCGCCCGTGCGCATCGAGGCGGCCGACGCGCGCGCCCGGGACGCGCTGCAGCGCTGGTCTCTGGACTAGCGTAGGGACGCGATGAATATCGATCCCGATCAGCTTCGCGCTGAAATAGATGCCCTGGTCGCCCAGCTGTCGGATATCGGGGATCCGGAAAACCCCGAACACGAGCCGTCCCTCGCCGAGCTCGAAGAGATAGCGCGCCGCCTGTCCGAGGCGCACGACGTCCTGCTGGCCGCGCTGGAGTCGGCGGAGAAGGGCTGAGTACCGCCGTGGCACGACGTGCCCGCGTCGACGCCGAGCTCGTCCGCCGCGGGCTCGCCCGATCCCGCCAGCAGGCCGCGGAGTTGATCGGCGCCGGCAAGGTGAGCATCGACGGCATGCCCGCGCGCAAGCCCGGCACCGCCGTCGACGTCACCGCCGCCCTGACCGTCACCGACGAGGACGAGCGCGGCTGGGTGTCGCGCGGGGCGCACAAGCTCATCGGCGCGCTGGACGCCTTCGGCGTTGCGGTCGCGGGCCGCCGCTGCCTGGACGCGGGCGCGTCGACGGGCGGGTTCACCGAGGTGCTGCTGGATCGCGGGGCGACCGAGGTAGTGGCCGCCGACGTCGGCTACGGGCAGCTGGCCTGGTCGCTGCGGTCCGATCCCCGGGTGATCGTCGTCGAACGCACCAACGCCCGCGCACTGACGCCGGAGGCCATCGGCGGCCCGGTCGACCTGGTGGTGGCCGACCTGTCATTCATCTCGCTTGCCACCGTGTTGCCCGCGCTGATTGGATGCGCTTGGCCCAGCGCGGATATCGTTCCCATGGTGAAGCCGCAGTTTGAGGTGGGCAAGGGCCAGGTCGGCGCCGGCGGGGTCGTCCAGGATCCTGGCCTGCGCGCCGACGCGGTGCTGCGGGTCGCGCGGCGCGCGGGGGAGCTGGGCTGGCATGCCGTCGACGTCACCGCCAGCCCGCTGCCGGGTCCATCGGGCAATGTCGAATACTTCTTGTGGCTGCGCGCCGAGACCGATCGGGGGCTATCTGCTGATGGGCTGGTGGACGCGGTGCGGCGCGCGGTGGAAGAGGGCCCGCAGTGACTCTTGAGAAGGACACTGAACGTACCGTGCTGCTGGTGGTGCACACCGGCCGCGACGAGGCGACCGAGACCGCGCGTCGCGTTCAGAAAGTGCTGGGCGACAACGGGATTGCGCTTCGCGTGCTGTCGGCCGAGGCCGTCGACCGGGGATCGCTGCACCTGTCCCCGGACGACATGCGGGCGATGGGCATCGAAATCGAGGTCGTCGACGCGGACCCGCTCGCGGCCGAGGGCTGCGAACTGGTGCTGGTGCTCGGCGGCGACGGCACCTTCCTGCGGGCGGCCGAATTGGCCCGCAACGCCGGGATTCCGGTGCTGGGCGTCAACCTGGGCCGGATCGGCTTTCTGGCCGAGGCCGAAGCCGAGGCGATCGACCGCGTGCTCGAGCACGTGGTGGCCCGCGACTACCGGGTCGAGAACCGGCTGACCCTGGATATCGCGGTGCGCCACAAGGGCGCCGTCGTTGAACACGGGTGGGCGCTCAACGAGGTCAGCCTGGAGAAGGGGCCCCGGCTGGGCGTGCTCGGGGTGGTCCTCGAGGTCGACGGCCGTCCGGTGTCGGCGTTCGGCTGCGACGGCGTGCTGGTGTCGACGCCGACGGGCTCCACCGCCTACGCGTTCTCGGCCGGCGGCCCGGTGCTGTGGCCGGACCTCGAGGCAATCCTGGTGGTGCCCAACAACGCTCACGCGCTGTTCGGTCGGCCCATGGTCACCAGCCCCGAAGCCACCATCGCGATCGAAACCGAGGCGGGCGGTCACGATGCCCTGGTGTTCTGCGACGGCCGCCGCGAAATTCTGATCCCGGCCGGCAGCCGGATCGAGGTGACCCGCTGCGACACCCCGGTCAAGTGGGCGCGGCTGGACAGCGCCCCATTTACCGACCGCCTGGTGCGCAAGTTCCGGTTGCCGGTGACCGGTTGGCGCGGAAAGTAATGCCCCGGTGCTTACCGAGATACGCATCGAGTCGCTGGGAGCCATCAGCGCCGCGGTCGGGGAGTTCGGCCGCGGCCTGACGGTGCTGACCGGCGAGACCGGCACCGGCAAGACGATGGTGGTGACGGGGCTGCACCTGCTGGGCGGGGGCCGCGCCGACCCGAACCGGGTCCGCTCGGGAGCCGACCGCGCCGTCGTCGAGGGCCGTTTCACCACAACCGATCTCGATGACGAGACGGCGGCGCGGCTGGACGCGATCCTGGGGGACCTGGGCGCCGAGCGCGACGAGGACGGCAGCGTCATCGCGCTGCGCTCGGTCAACCGCGACGGACCGTCGCGCGCCTCCCTGGGCGGGCGCAGCGTCCCCGCCAAGTCGCTGGGCGACTTCACCACCGAACTGCTCACCCTGCACGGGCAGAACGACCAGCTGCGCCTGATGCGGCCCGAGGAACAACGCGGTGCGCTGGACCGCTTCGCGGAGGCCGGTCCGCCGCTGGAGCGGTACCGCAAGCTGCGCGAGGCCTGGCTGACGGCGCGCCGCGACCTCATCGACCGCCGCGAGCGGGCCCGCGAGCTCGCGCAGGAGGCCGACCGGTTGCAGTTCGCGCTGAACGAGATCGACACCGTCGACCCGCAACCCGGCGAGGACGACGCGCTCGTCGCCGACATCGTGCGCCTGTCCGAACTCGACACGCTGCGCGAGGCCGCCGCCACCGCGCGCGCAGCGTTGTCCGCCGACGACGGGGACGGCCTTGGCCACGGTGCGATCGACAGCCTCGGAAAGGCAAGGGCCGCACTCGAATCGACCGACGACGCGACGCTTAGGGCGCTTGCCGGCCAGATCGCCGAGGCGCTGACGGTGGTCGACGACGCGGCCCACGAACTCGGCGGCTTCCTCGACGAGCTGCCCGTCGACGCCAGCGCCCTGGAATCCAAGCTGGCCCGCCAGGCCCAGCTGCGCACGCTGACCCGCAAGTACGCCGCCGACATCGACGGGGTGCTACGGTGGGCGGCCGAATCGCGGCAGCGGCTGGCGCAACTCGACGTGTCCGAAGAGGCGATCACCGCGCTGGAACGCCGCGTCGCCGAGCTGGCACGCGAATTGGGAGACGCCGCAGTCGAACTCGGCAAGGTTCGGCGCAAGGCCGCCAAGCGGCTCTCCAAGGCGGTGACCGCGGAGCTGTCCGGGCTGGCGATGGCCGACGCGGAGTTCACCATCGACGTGGCCACCGATGTGGCGACCGACCCGGACGATCCCACCACCCTGACGCTGCCCTCGGGCGAGCCGGCCCGCGCCGGCGGCGACGGCATCGACCAGGTCGAGTTCGGCTTCGCGGCGCACCGCGGCATGACCGTCCTGCCGCTGGCCAAGAGCGCCTCCGGCGGCGAGCTTTCCCGGGTGATGCTGGCCCTCGAGGTTGTCCTCGCCGCCTCCGCGGCCGGCACCACGATGGTGTTCGACGAGGTGGACGCCGGCGTCGGCGGTCGCGCCGCGGTGCAGATCGGGCGGCGGCTGGCGCGGCTGGCCCGCACGCATCAGGTCATCGTGGTCACCCACCTGCCGCAGGTCGCCGCGTACGCCGACGTGCACCTGGTGGTGCACAGCGCCGGACCCAAGGGCACCAGCGTCGTGCGCCGGGCGAGCGGCGACGACCGGGTCGCCGAGCTGGCGCGGATGCTCGCGGGTCTGGGCGATTCCGACAGCGCCCGCGCGCACGCCCGCGAACTGCTCGAGACCGCCCAGGCCGACGCCAACTAGTCCCTCTCCCCGCGAGCGTGCGTGTTTGTACGCCGACACGCCGCAAACCCCGTACAAACGCGCACCCTCGCCTCCAGAATCAGAAGCTGTAGCCCTTGTTGATCGGCTTGGTCTACGGTGCGGCGATGCAGCGAATTAGCCTGGCATTGAACACAGCCACCTCCGGGCCTTGGGCCGAATATGCGGGGGTTGCAGTCGCAGCGGTGCTACTAATCGGTTTGCCACTCGGTGCGGTGATTTATGGCCTGGTGACCGCCCGCGGCCGACAGCGGAAAAGGCTCGTCGTCCTGGTGTTGACCACATTCCTCGTTTACGTCGGCGTCTTAGTTGCTCTGAACCTTTGGAACCACGCACACAGGCATCACAGCCCCAGCCATCCCACCGGCGTGCCCGCCGGCCGCCCTTCGTGACTGTCGAGGTTCGGGCATTCACCTCCCACCCTCACCGCGACCGAACCGGGATCAGCCTGTTACTAATGTGACTCTAGATAACTTATGAGGCAGATGTTACGGCGCGCCTACTCGCCTCGCCCTGGCTTCGCGGACAGAATCGCCCCCATGAAGATGTCAGGTCTGCTTTCGCGTAACACGACACGGCCGGGCCTCACCGGCACCGCCCGGGTCGACCGGAACATCGATCGCCTGCTGCGCAGGGTGTGCCCCGGCGACATCGTGGTGCTCGACATCCTCGATCTGGACCGCATCACCGCGGACGCGTTGGTGGAGGCCGACATCGCCGCCGTCGTCAACGCGTCGCCGTCGGTGTCGGGGCGCTACCCGAACCTTGGCCCCGAGGTTCTGGTCAACAACGGGGTGACCCTGATCGACGAGACCGGGCCCGAGGTCTTCAAGAAGGTCAAGGACGGCGCCAAGATTCGCCTCTACGAGGGCGGCGTGTATTCCGGTGACCGGCGGCTGGTCCGCGGCACCGAGCGCACCGACCACGACATCGCCGACCTGATGCGGGAGGCCAAGAGCGGCCTGGCCGCGCACCTGGAGGCGTTCGCCGGCAACACGATCGAGTTCATCAAGAGCGAGAGCCCGCTGTTGATCGACGGCATCGGCATCCCCGACATCGACGTCGACCTGCGCCGCCGGCACGTGGTGATCGTGGCCGACGAGCCCAGCGCCGAGGACGAGCTGCGCTCCCTCAAGCCGTTCATCAAGGAGTACCAGCCGGTGCTCATCGGTGTCGGCACCGGTGCGGATGTGTTGCGCAAGAACGGATACCGCCCGCAGATCATCGTCGGCGACCCCGACCAGATCAGCACCGACACCCTCAAGTGCGGCGCGCAGGTCGTGCTGCCCGCCGACGCCGACGGCCACGCGCCGGGCCTGGAGCGGATTCAGGACCTCGGCGTCGGGGCGATGACCTTCCCGGCCGCCGGTTCGGCGGTCGACCTGGCCTTGCTGCTGGCCGATCACCACGGCGCCGCGTTGCTCGTGACGGCCGGCCACACCGCCAACATCGAGACGTTCTTCGACCGCAACCGCACCCAGAGCAATCCCTCGACGTTCTTGACGCGGCTGCGGGTGGGGGAGAAGGTCGTCGACGCCAAGGCCGTTGCGACCTTGTACCGCAACCACATTTCGGCCGGCGCCATCGCGCTGCTGGCGCTGACGATGCTGATCGCCGTCATCGTCGCGCTGTGGGTCTCGCGCACCGACGGCGTGGTGATGCACTGGATCACCCACTACTGGAACCACTTCACCCTGTGGATACAGCACTTGCTCACATAGCTTTTCGACGAACGGTGCGTTAAATGATCTCGTTACGCCAACACGCCCTATCCCTGGCCGCGGTCTTCCTGGCGCTGGCCGTGGGCGTCGTGCTGGGGTCCGGATTCCTGTCGGACACCCTGCTGTCCAGCCTGCGTGACGAGAAACGCGACCTGTACACCCAGATCAGCGGGCTGAACGACCAGAAGAACGCGATGAACGAAAAGCTGGCTGCCGCAAACAATTTCGACAACCAGCTGGCCGGCAGGATCGTGCATGACGCGCTGGGCGGGAAGTCGCTGGTGATGTTCCGCACCCCGGACGCCCGGGACGACGACGTCGCCGCGATCGCGAAGTTCATCGGCCAGGCCGGCGGAACCGTCGTCGGAACGGTCTCGCTCACCCAGGAGTTCGTCGACGCCAACTCCGCGGAGAAGCTGCGGACGGTGGTGAACTCCTCGATCCTGCCCGCCGGTCAGCAGTTGAGCACCAAGCTCGTCGACCAGGGCTCGCAGGCCGGTGACCTGCTCGGCATCGCCATGCTGATCAACGCCAACCCGGCCACCCCGCCGATCGACGACGCGCAGCGCGACACCGTGCTGGCGTCGCTGCGCGACACCGGCTTCATCACCTATCAGCCCGCCGACCACCTGGGGGCGGCCAACGCCGCGCTGGTCGTGACCGGCGGCGCGTTGCCCCAGGACGCCGGCAATCAGGGCGTGAGCGTGGCCCGGTTCTCCGCCGCACTTGCACCGCACGGCTCGGGCACGCTGCTGGCGGGGCGCGACGGTTCGGCGACAGGGGGCTCAGCGGTCGCTGTCGCCCGCGCCGACGCCGGCATGAACTCGGCGATCAGCACCGTCGACGACATCGAGGCCGCGCCGGGGCGGATCACGACGGTCCTGGGCCTGCACGATCTGATCAACGGCGGCCACATCGGGCAGTACGGCACCGGGCACGGCGCCACCTCGATCACCGTGCCCCAGTAATTCGTCGCTGGGCCCTCGCTAGGGCGTGTTCGCGGCGCGTTGGCGTGCCGGATGTTAGGGTGGATTTCCGTGGGTCGGCAGGCCCAGCTAGCAAAATCCAAGCCCTGCCCGTCTTCACGGAGGTCGCCTGTGCGAAAGCACCCGCAAACCGCCACCAAGCACCTCTTCGTCAGCGGTGGGGTTGCTTCCTCGCTCGGCAAGGGGCTCACCGCCAGCAGCTTGGGGCAATTGCTGACGGCCCGCGGACTGCATGTCACGATGCAAAAGCTCGACCCGTACCTCAACGTCGACCCGGGCACCATGAACCCGTTCCAGCACGGCGAGGTCTTCGTCACCGAGGACGGCGCCGAGACGGACCTCGACGTGGGCCACTACGAACGTTTCCTCGACCGCGACCTGTCCGGGTCGGCGAACGTCACCACCGGGCAGGTGTATTCGACCGTCATCGCCAAGGAGCGGCGCGGCGAGTACCTCGGCGACACCGTCCAGGTGATCCCGCACATCACCGACGAGATCAAGCGGCGCATCCTGGCGATGGCCCAACCCGACGCCGACGGGAATCGCCCCGACGTCGTCATCACCGAAATCGGCGGCACCGTAGGCGATATCGAGTCGCAGCCCTTTCTCGAGGCGGCCCGCCAGGTGCGCCACGACCTCGGCCGGGAAAACGTCTTCTTCCTGCACGTATCGCTGGTGCCGTACCTGGCGCCCTCGGGTGAGCTCAAGACCAAGCCCACCCAGCACTCGGTCGCCGCGCTGCGCAGCATCGGTATCACCCCGGACGCGCTGATCCTGCGTTGTGACCGCGACGTCCCCGAGCCGCTGAAGAACAAGATCGCCCTGATGTGTGACGTCGACATCGACGGCGTCATCTCCACCCCGGACGCGAAGTCGATCTACGACATCCCGAAGGTGTTGCACCGCGAGGAGCTCGACGCGTTCGTGGTGCGCCGGCTCAACCTGCCGTTCCGCGACGTCGACTGGACCGAATGGGACGACCTGCTGCGCAGGGTGCACGAGCCGCACGAGACCGTGCGAATCGCGTTGGTGGGCAAGTACGTCGAGTTGTCGGATGCCTATCTATCGGTCACCGAGGCGCTGCGCGCCGGCGGGTTCAAGCACCAGGCCAAGGTCGAGATGGTGTGGATACCTTCCGACGACTGTGCCAATCCTCATGACGCCGCCGCCACGCTGAGCGACGTGCACGGGGTGCTGGTCCCCGGCGGCTTCGGCATCCGCGGCATCGAGGGCAAGATCGGCGCCATCCGGCACGCCCGGGGACGGGGGCTGCCGGTGCTGGGGCTGTGCCTTGGGCTGCAGTGCATCGTGATCGAGGCCGCCCGCTCGGCCGGTCTCACGGAGGCCAACTCGGCCGAATTCGAGCCGGGCACACCGGATCCCGTCATCTCCACGATGGCCGACCAGGAGCACATCGTGGCCGGCAACGCCGACCTCGGCGGCACCATGCGGCTCGGCGCCTACCCCGCCGTGCTGGAGCCGGATTCGATTGTGGCCCAGGCGTACGGCGCCACGGAGGTGTCCGAGCGACACCGGCACCGCTACGAGGTCAACAACGCCTACCGCGACAAGATCGCCGAGAGCGGGCTGCGCTTCTCGGGCACCTCGCCCGACGGCCACCTCGTCGAGTTCGTCGAGTACCCGCCCGAGGTGCACCCGTTCATCGTCGGCACCCAGGCCCACCCGGAGCTCAAGAGCCGGCCCACCCGGCCGCACCCGCTGTTCGTCGCGTTCGTCAAGGCGTCCCTCGACTACAAGGCGGGCGAGCAGCTTCCGGTGGAGATCCCGGAGCAGTCGTCCAACGGCAACCAGCATCGTGACAGCGTTCAGCGGCCGCTACCCGAGCCCGCGACCCGTGGCTGAGCACGTCTTCGAGACGGCGTCATCCGAAACGCTGCACACCGGAAAGATATTCGCGCTGCGCCGCGATCAGGTCCGAATGCCCGGCGGCAAGCTCGTCACCCGTGAAGTCGTCGAGCACTTCGGCGCGGTGGCCGTGGTGGCGATGGACGACGACGGCAACATCCCGTTGGTCTATCAGTACCGGCACGCGTTCGGGCGGCGGCTGTGGGAGCTGCCCGCCGGTCTGCTCGACGTCGGCGGCGAGCCCGCGGAGCTGACCGCCGCCCGGGAACTGCACGAGGAGGCCGGTCTGAAGGCCGACACCTGGCGGGTGCTCGTCGACCTCGACTCCACGCCCGGCTTCAGCGACGAATCGGTGCGCGTCTATCTGGCCACCGACCTCACCCAGGTGGACCGGCCCGAGGCGCATGACGAAGAGGCCGACATGACGCTGCAGTGGTATCCGCTGGAAGATGCCGTCGACAAGGTGTTCAGGGGTGAGATCGTGAATGCCATTGCGGTGGCGGGGATTTTGGCCGCGCACGTCGCCACCACCGAGTTCATGATGACGCGCCCGCCCGGCAGCCCGTGGACCGACAAGCCGACTGCGTTCGCCGCGCGAAAGGCCGCGCAATGACGGCGGCGGTTCTGGACACGCAACTGCAGGGCTACCTCGACCACCTCACCATCGAGCGCGGCGTGGCGAAGAACACGCTGACCTCCTATCGCCGCGACCTGCGCCGCTATTCGAAGCACCTGTCGGACCGCGGAATTCACGACCTGGCCAAGGTCGGCGAGGACGATGTCAGCGAGTTCCTCGTCTCGCTGCGCCGCGGCGACCCCGAGGCCGGGACGGCGGCGCTGTCGGCGGTGTCGGCGGCGCGGGCGCTGATCGCGGTGCGCGGACTACACCGGTTCGCCGCCGCGGAAGGCCTCGCCGAGCTGGACGTGGCTCGGGCCGTGCGGCCGCCGACGCCCGGCCGTCGGCTCCCCAAGAGCCTGACCATCGACCAGGTGCTGGCGCTACTCGAAGGCGCCGGCGGGGACGGCCCGAGCGACGGCCCGCTGACACTGCGCAACCGCGCGCTGCTGGAGTTGTTGTACTCCACCGGATCTCGGATCTCTGAGGCCGTCGGCCTCGACGTCGACGACATCGACACCGAGGCACGGTCGGTGCTGCTGCGCGGAAAGGGCGGCAAGCAGCGGCTGGTGCCCATCGGGCGCCCCGCCGTGCAGGCGCTGGACGCCTACCTGGTACGCGGCCGCCCCGACCTGGCGCGCCGCGGCCGCGGCACGCCGGCCATCTTCCTCAACGCCCGCGGCGGCCGGCTGTCGCGGCAGAGCGCGTGGCAGGTGCTGCAGGACGCCGCCGAGCGTGCCGGCATCACCTCGGGGGTGTCGCCGCACATGCTGCGGCATAGCTTCGCGACCCACCTGCTGGAAGGCGGCGCCGACGTCCGCGTCGTGCAGGAGCTATTGGGGCACGCCTCGGTGACGACGACGCAGATCTACACGCTGGTCACCGTGCACGCGCTGCGCGAGGTGTGGGCCGGCGCGCACCCGCGCGCGCAGTAGCTGTCGCGAGCAGACGCAAACTCGCGCTAGATCGCCTGTTTTCGTGCGATTTTGCGTCTTCTCGCGGGGGAACTAGCCCAGGTATTCCGACTCCAGCACCAGGTCGGACACCATCGACTGGTACTCGACGTGCGTCTTGTGCTCGACGGTGTTCCACCCCTTGCCCTGCTGCCGGCGCATGTATTCGCGGTACTTCGGCGCGCCGGGGATTCGCACGTTGTCGGCGACGACGATCGCGCCCGGATGCAGCCAGCCCCGATCGACGACGCTCATCAGGTCGCCCAGGTACGCGTTCTTGTCGTGGTCGAGAAACACGAAATCCAGTGCGCCCGAAGCGAATCCGTGCTCGTCGGCCAGCGCGTCCAGCGTGCGCCCGCCGTCGCCGATGGTGCCGACGACGCAGGTGACCCGGTCGGCTACGCCGGCGTGCTCCCAGATCCGGCGGGCGTTGGCGGCATTGGCCTCGGCGAGCTCCACGGAATACACCTTGGCCGTGGGGGCGGCGCGGGCGATGCGCAACGCGCCGTAGCCGCAGTAGGTGCCCAGCTCGAGGGCCAGCGCGGGCTCGGCGCGGCGCACGGCCGCGTCGAGCAGGAGGCCCTTCTCGTCGCCGATGCTCATCAGCATCGACTTCTCGTAGGCGAACTTGTCCAGGGCGGCCAGCGCGCCGTCGATATCGCCGGCGCGGGCGTTCCGCAGCACGTATTCGGCGGCGGCCGCCTCCCGGCCGTCACCGATCTGGCCCGTCGTGGTGATGTTGCGCACGCCGGTGGCCATCCGCCACACCGACCAGCGCAGGATGGGCAGCCGTCGCTTGAGGTCCATAGCTCTCCACGATAGTGACCTCCCGAATGTTGCTGGTGTGACTGAAGTTAACTCCCCTTACGGATGAGCGCTCGACCAGCGATTTTCGCCCATATTGGCTGGTGACTCGCCAGCGCGGCGCCCGGGTTAAATGCGCGAAGCCGTTAGACTTTCGAGCGATGTTCACCTCCCGAACACGCCGGGCGTGATGACCGAGCACCCGGAAAACGGCGTCGAGATCGGCTTGACGGGACGCCCGCCAAGGGCGATCCCCGAGCCCGCGCCGCGCACCTCGCATGGCCCCGCCAAGGTCGTCGCGATGTGCAACCAGAAGGGCGGCGTCGGGAAGACTACGTCGACCATCAACCTGGGCGCCGCGCTCGCCGAGTACGGCCGCCGCGTGCTGCTGGTGGACATGGACCCGCAGGGCGCGCTGTCCGCCGGCCTGGGCGTCCCGCACTACGAGCTGGACAAGACCATCCACAACGTGCTTGTGGAACCGCGGGTGTCGATCGACGACGTGCTGCTCAAGACCCGGGTCAACCACATGGACCTGGTGCCCAGCAATATCGACCTGTCGGCCGCCGAGATCCAACTGGTCAACGAGGTGGGCCGCGAGCAGACCCTGGGCCGGGCGCTTTACCCGGTGCTCGACCGCTACGACTATGTGCTGATCGACTGCCAGCCGTCCCTGGGCCTGCTCACCGTCAACGGCCTCGCCTGCGCGGACGGCGTGGTGATCCCGACCGAGTGCGAGTACTTCTCGCTGCGCGGCCTGGCGCTGCTGACCGATACCGTCGACAAGGTGCGCGACCGGCTCAACCCGAAGCTGGAGATCAGCGGCATCCTGCTCACCCGTTACGACCCGCGCACCGTCAACGCGCGCGAGGTGATGGCCCGCGTCGTGGAGCGCTTCGGGGACCTGGTGTTCGACACCGTGATCACCCGGACCGTCCGGTTCCCGGAGACCAGCGTGGCGGGCGAACCGATCACCACCTGGGCGCCCCGATCGACCGGCGCCATCGCCTATCGCGCGCTGGCCCGCGAGTTCATCCACCGATTCGGCGCGTGAACTCAACCGCCAACGGTGAGGCGCCACCCCAGACCGGCTTCCAGGTCCGCCTCACGAACTTCGAGGGGCCGTTTGACCTGCTGCTGCAGCTGATCTTCGCCCATCGCCTCGACGTCACCGAGGTGGCGCTGCACCAGGTCACCGACGACTTCATCGCCTACACCAAAGAGATCGGCTCGCAGCTGGGGCTGGAGGAGACCACTGCGTTCCTGGTGATCGCCGCGACGCTGCTCGACCTCAAGGCCGCGCGCCTGCTGCCGGCCGGGCAGATCGACGACGAAGAGGACCTGGCGCTGCTGGAGGTGCGCGACCTGCTGTTCGCCCGGCTGCTGCAGTACCGGGCGTTCAAGCATGTCGCGGAGATGTTCGCCGAGCTGGAGGCCGCCGCGCTGCGCAGCTACCCGCGCGCGGTGTCGCTGGAGGACCGGTTCACCGAGCTGCTGCCCGAGGTGATGCTCGGCGTCGACGCCGAACGGTTCGCCCAGATCGCCGCGGTCGCGTTCACTCCGCGGCCCGTGCCGACGGTGTCGATCGGGCACCTGCACGAGGTGGCGGTCTCGGTTCCCGAGCAGGCCAAAAAGTTGCTGGAGCTCCTGGAGACCCGCGGCAGCGGCCAGTGGGCGACGTTTTCCGAGTTGGTCGCCGACTGTGAGGCGCCGCTAGAGGTCGTCGGCCGCTTCCTGGCGCTGCTCGAGCTGTATCGGACCCGGACGGTAGCATTCGACCAGTCAGAGCCGCTTGGCGTGCTCCAAATTTCGTGGACCGGGGAACGGCCGGCCACCGAGGCCCTGTAGAAGTGCGGGACGAATGACCCGCGCCGGCGACGATGCAGAGCGCAGCGATGAGGAGGAGCGGCGCCAATGACCGAAGAGCTCCCCGACGAGCTGCCCGAAATCGATCTGGGGATCGAGATCGCCGAGGCGGCGCCGATGGACGCCGACGAACTCGGCTCGGTGCTGGAGGCGCTGTTGCTGGTGGTGGACACCCCGGTCACCGTCGAGGCGCTGGGCGCGGCCACCGGGCAGCCCGTCTACCGGATCGCGGCCAAGCTGCAGCAGATGTCCGAGGAACTCGCCGAGCGCGATAGCGGCATCGACCTGCGGCAGAACAGCGAGGGCTGGCGGATGTACACCCGCGCCTGCTTCGCCCCCTATGTCGAGAAGCTGCTGCTGGACGGCGCGCGATCCAAGCTCACCCGCGCCGCGCTGGAGACGCTGGCCGTGGTCGCCTACCGCCAGCCCGTGACGCGCGCGCGGGTGAGCGCGGTGCGCGGCGTCAACGTCGACGCTGTGATGCGCACCTTGCTGGCCCGCGGCCTGATCACCGAGGCCGGCGTCGACGACGACACCGGCGCGACGACGTTCGCCACCACCGAGCTGTTTTTGGAGCGCCTGGGGTTGGCGTCGCTGGGCGACCTTCCCGACATCGCGCCGCTGCTTCCCGACGTCGACACGATCGAGGACCTCAGCGAATCCCTGGACAGCGAGCCACGTTTCATCAAACTCGCGGGCGGTTCGGCGTCCGAGCAATCGCTGTCCTTCGATGTGGACAAGGATTGATGGCCGATACTCAAGGGGTCCGGCTGCAAAAAGTCTTGTCCCAGGCCGGAATTGCCTCGCGGCGGGCGGCCGAGAAGCTGATCATCGACGGCCGCGTCGAGGTGGACGGGCAGGTGGTGACCGAGCTCGGGACGCGGGTCGACCCGGACGCCTCGGTGATCCGCGTCGACGGCGCGCGGGTGGTGGTCGACGACTCGCTGGTGTACCTGGCGCTGAACAAGCCGCGCGGCATGCACTCGACCATGTCCGACGAACGCGGCCGGCCGTGCATCGGCGACCTGATCGAGCGCCGAGTCCGCGGGAACAAGAACCTCTTTCACGTCGGGCGGTTGGACGCCGACACTGAGGGATTGATCCTGCTGACCAACGACGGCGAGCTCGCGCACCGGCTGATGCATCCCTCCCACGAAGTGCCCAAGACTTACCTGGCGACGGTGGCCGGGACGGTGCCGCGCGGGCTGGGCAAGCGGCTGCGCGCCGGCATCGAGCTGGACGACGGGGTGGCCCAGGTCGACGACTTCGCCGTGGTGGACGCCATCCCCGGGAAGACGTTGGTGCGCTTGACATTGCACGAAGGACGCAACCGGATCGTGCGCCGACTGCTCGGGGCCGCTGGGTTCCCGGTGGAGGCGCTGGTGCGCACCGACATCGGCGCGGTGTCGCTGGGCGAGCAGCGCCCGGGCAGCATCCGGGCGTTGCGGCGCGACGAGGTCGGTGCGCTGTACAAGGCGGTCGGGCTGTGACGGGGGTTGTGGTCGCCATCGATGGCCCCGCCGGGACCGGGAAGTCCTCGGTGTCAAAGGGTTTGGCGCGGGCGCTGGGCGCCCGCTACCTGGACACCGGGGCGATGTACCGGATCGTGACGCTGGCGGTTCTGCGCGCCGGGGTCGACCCGGCCGATGCCGAAGCCGTCGGAACCATGGCGTCCACGGTCCCGCTGTCGGTGGACGATGACCACTACTTCCTTGCCGGAGAGGATGTTTCGGTCGAGATCCGCGGCGACGAGGTCACACGTGCGGTGTCGGCGGTCTCGGCGGTGCCGGCCGTTCGCGCGCGGCTGGTGGGGTTGCAGCGGGCTTTGGCCGAGGGGACCGGCAGCGTCGTCGTCGAGGGCCGCGACATCGGCACCGTGGTGTTGCCCGACGCGCCAGTGAAGATCTTCCTCACCGCTTCCGCCGAAACCCGCGCCAGGCGCCGCAACGACCAGAACGTCGCCTCCGGGCTGGCCGACGACTACGAGGGCGTGCTGGCCGACGTGCGCCGCCGCGACCATCTCGACTCCACTCGGGCGGTGTCGCCGCTGCGCGCGGCCGACGACGCGGTGGTCGTCGACACCAGCGACATGAGCGAGGCCCAGGTGATCGCCCACCTGCTCGAGCTGGTCCGGCAGAAGAGCGGGGCGGTGCGATGACGTCCGACGGCACCTGGTCCGACGAAAGCGATTGGGAGCTCGGTGATTCCGTCCTGTCGGACGTCGACGAGCCCGGGCCCGCTCCCGTCGTCGCGGTGGTGGGCCGGCCTAACGTCGGCAAGTCGACGCTCGTCAACCGGATCCTCGGGCGGCGCGAGGCGGTGGTGCAGGACGTCCCCGGCGTGACCCGCGACCGCGTCTCCTACGACGCGCTGTGGACCGGAC
>NZ_LZKE01000170.1:0-691 GCF_001672675.1 Mycobacterium sp. E2327 | reverse complement strand
CTGCACGCCAGCGTCGATCTGAGTCAAACGGAATTCTCGCTAACCCGCCACGGTCAGATAGATCAACACGACGTTGAGCACGCTGACCATCACCGCGACCGCCCAGCCGATGACCGTCGTGACGGGATGGTTCGCATCGGTACCCATCAGCTCGCGGTTGCTGGTGAGCCTGACCAGCGGAAGCACCGCGAACGGGATGCCGAAGGACAGCACGACCTGCGATATGACCAGCGCGCGGGTCGGATCCCAGCCGAGCGCCAAAATCGCGATCGCGGGGCACAGCGTCACCAGCCGGCGCACCAGCATGGGCACGGACAGATGGAGCAACCCCTGCATGATCATTGCGCCGGCGTAGGCACCCACCGACGACGACGCCAGGCCGGACGCGAGCAGCCCGATCGCGAACAGCACCGCGATCGTCGGCCCCAGGGTGTTGTGAATCGCGGTGTAGGCGCCGTCGATGGTCGCGCTTTCCTGGTGGCCCTGCAGGTTGATCGCGGCGACGAGCAGCATCGCCGCGTTGACCATGCCGGCGACAGCCATCGCCAACACGACGTCGAAGCGCGTGACGCGCAACAGCCAGCGCCGGTCGTGGCCGGCCTCGGGATGCCCGTGCCGGTCCAGCACCAGGCCCGAATGCAGATACACCGCGTGCGGCATCACGGTGGCGCCGAGGATGGCCGCGGCGAGC
>NZ_LZKE01000169.1:0-5676 GCF_001672675.1 Mycobacterium sp. E2327 | reverse complement strand
CGGCGGCCAGGACGAGGCCAAGTGCGGCCCCGCCGGCCCCGCCGGTCCCGCCGTAGGCGGTCAGTCCGCTATTCCCGCCGGCCCCGCCGGCCCCGCCGACCGCGTTTGCTGCTGTAGTGAGTCCGCCATTGCCGCCGACGCCGCCATTGCCGGTCCCGGCGGTCCCGCCGGCCCCGCCGGCCCCGCCGTTGCCGGTCGACGAGTTTCCGCCGGCCCCGCCGGCGCCGCCCACACCCAATAGCCCGCCAATACCGCCGTCACCACCAGGAAGGCCCGGCCCACCCGAGCCGCCGGCACCGCCGACGCCGAGCAGCCACCCGCCTGGCGCGCCGGGCTGCCCGGTGCCCGGAGCCCCGGGGGCGCCGTTGGCGAACAGCGGGCGCCCGGTAATTGCCTGGATGGGCGCGTCGATTGCGTGGAGCACCTGCTGCTGCAGGTTGTGCAGGGGCGAAGTGCTGGCGGGAGCGTTGAAGCCGTCGACACCCAGCAATAGCCCGCCGGCACCACCGGCGCCAGTGGTGCCCAGCGCCGTGCCGAACCCGCCGTTGCCTCCGTTGCCGCCGTTGCCCATCAATAGGGCGTTGCCGCCGGCCCCGCCGGGCCCACCGGCGCCACTCAAGCTCGATCCGCCGGCGCCGCCGGGCCCGCCGTTAAACACCAAAGACATCCCGCCGGCTCCGCCGTTCCCGCCGGTGCCGAGGTCGCTGGCGCCACCGGCCCCGCCGGCCCCGCCGGGGCCAAGCAGGCCGGCGTTGCCGCCGGCCCCGCCGTTACCGCCGTGCGCGCCGCCGGCGCCGCCGGTCCCGCCGAAGCCACCGTCGCCGACCAGGTAACTAGTGCCGCCGTGTCCGCCGGCGCCACCGGTCCCGGTTTGGCTGGTTCCGCCGGCCCCGCCTGCGCCGCCGTCGCCCAACAGTAGGGCGCCATTGCCGCCGGCCCCGCCCACCCCGCCGGTACCGGTGTGGGTCGATCCGCCGGCGCCGCCGGCGCCACCGCCACCGGCGAGCAGACCCGCATTGCCGCCGGCGCCGCCGGCACCCCCGACGCCGGCATCGCTGTATCCGCCGGCCCCGCCGTTCCCGCCACTCGCACCGATCAACCCGCTGAACAGCCCGCCGTTCCCGCCGGTCCCGCCGGCCCCACCAATGGTGAGGCCGTTTCCACCAGGCCCGCCGGCCCCACCGTGACCGCCGCCGCCGCCGTTGCCGCCAGGTCCGCCGGCCCCGCCGGCCCCGAACGCGTTGGATCCACCCGCGCCGCCGGCCCCGCCGTAGCCGAACCCCGGGTCGAAGGAATTACCGCCGGCCCCGCCGGCCCCGGCGGCCATGGTCGCTGTGCCCGGGCCGCCGGCCCCGCCGGGCCCGCCGAAGCCCAGCAGCCCGGAGGCGCCGCCGTTACCGCCGTTTTGGCCGGGGGCGCCGGAGCCGCCCGCGCCACCGATACCGAGCAGCCATCCGCCGGGCTGGCCGTTTTGCCCGGTGCCCGGGGCCCCGTTGGCACCGTTGCCGATCAGCGGGCGCCCCGTCAACGCCAGGCTGGGTGCATTGATCGCGTTGAGCAGATCCTGCTCGACCGTCTGCGCCGGATTGGCGGCGAACGCGGCGACATTCGCTGCCTCCGCGCTGGCATAGGAGCTCGCACCCGTGTTCAACACCTGGACAAACTGCTCGTGAAACGCGGCCGCCTGTGCACTGAGTGCCTGAAACCGTTCACCTTGGGCGGAGAACAACGCGGCGATGGCCGCCGACACCTCATCCTCCGCGGCGGCCAACACGCTCGTGGTTTGGGTGGCGGCGGCCGCGCGGGCCGCACCTAGGTTCGAGCCTAGTGTTGCCAAATCCGTTGCCGCCGAGGTCATTAGCTCTGGCGTTGCGATAACATACGACATGTCTATTCACCTGCCAGCACGCCCGGTCGGAACACGATCGCTTAACTCTGCGACTGGGCCGCGTCGCGGCGCTCAGTAACCGACTACTGCACTTCGAGCAGCTGACTACTGCACTTGCTCGTGCGCGCCGTGCCGCGGCAACAATGACGCGAGTTCGTCGCGGCTGCCGGTTCCGGTCTTGGACATGGCGCGGTAAATGTGGCTTTCGACGGTGCGCACTGAAAGTGTCAGTCTTTCGGCGACTTCGCGGTTGGACAACCCCTCACCGATGAGCGTCACGATCTCTCGTTCGCGATCGGTGAAAGGCAAGGGTTCGCTGACCTGACAAAGCGCGGGAGTCCATGCACCGCCGCATCGTTCGGCGAGTGCTTCCGCACGTGCAGAGCATCCCCACGCAGATCCGTTTAGGCCCTGGCTGCGATACGCGAGGGCGGCTTGGGCGGCGGCGTCAACTGCGGCAACCAGGTCACCCATCTCCTCGAATGCTGCTGAAACCGCGGCCAATTCGGTCGCGTCGCCGGCATTGAGCGCGGCTGAGAATCGCGCGGCGACGCCGACACGCGGTCCCTCGACGATCGTTTCGAGGTCGCGCAATCTGCGTGCACCCGAACGGTCGCCGAACTGGGTGGCGGTCTGCAGGCAGACCACCTCCTCCGCGAACCGGCCCTTGGCTGAAGCCCTTTCGGCGGCCGACACCAAGACGGTGATCGCCGCACTGACGGCGCCCTGGCCGGCGGCTACCCAGGCCCGCGCCACGCTCCGTTCAAAGTCCAGCGACCGAAAAGGGCGTCGCTGCTCGTCCAGGGCGGCGAGGACGGTTGCCGCCTCCGCGGTCGAACCACGCATCGCGAGAGCCGTCGAGCGCGAGACGCGATAGCGGTATCCCCAGCTCGAAGCGTGCGTGGCCGAGAGTCCCACCGCCGCCTGTTCGAGCAACGCGCAGGCGGAATTCAGGTGACCGGCGCCCAGGGCGGCCCGGCCCGCCACGGCCGCACCGAGCAGTTGGGCCGCTCCCGGAAGGTCGGCCGCCTCACGGCGCACTCGCTCGGCCACCCGCAGGGCTTCATCGACGTCTCCCGACAGCAGTAGGGAGCCGACATGCGCGTCGCCGATGTTGAACCTCATGTGCGGAGCGTCGAACAAGCGTGTGGCAAGGCCGTAGCCCGCCTCTGCGACTGTCAATGCCTCGCTGGTGCGCCCGGCATCTGCGGCTATGGCGGCCAGCGCCCAGGCAATCTCGGCGCCGACGACGGCCGGTAGTTCTTCCAACACAAGAGTTTCCGACGCTTGTGCGGCCAGCTCCGGTTCGTCCGTCGCAAACCAGTACACCGTGAGGAAGGCGTCGATATAGCTGCGGGCTCGCGGCGACGTGGTGTCGGATGCCGCGTCGATGATCTCTTTCGCACGCGCTGGGTCGCCGAGCGCCCAGAGCATGTTGCTGGCCCGTAGGAAGGCGTATCTGGCACGGTCGACCTCGGTCAATTCGCCGGTGCGGATCCCGGTGAACACCGCTTCGGCCTCGTCGCCACGACCCATCCACGAAAGCGCGTGCGCGCGAACGAAGTTCGGTTCGGGTCCCGCTCCGGCCCGGATGGCCGCCGCGGCAAGCCGGTCGGCGAGGGGCAGATCCGCCAGCCAGACCGCGCCGTGGGCCGCCCTTACCAGCAGATCTGGGTCCGGCGCGAGGTCGGAGTCGAGACTCAACGCGGCGCGGCGCACCAAGACCTGTATGTCGTTGCGGTCGGCCGCCGCGGCGAGCTCGGCGGCGACCCGCCCGCGCAACCGCCGCAGCCGGGTGGGCGCCCCTCGCCGGCGGCGCACCTCGCCGTAGAGCGGATGCGCCACCCGCACTTCCATGCCTCCGGCGGCGGCCTCAAGCGTGATGAGCCCCCGGCTGTCGGCCTCCTCGACTGCGGCCGGATCGCTCAGCCGCTCCAAGACCGCCAGATCGATCGGCTCGCCGACGGCGAGCACGTCAATCACATCGCCTACCGGTGCGGGCAGGGCCCCGATGCGCGATTCGATCAATTCGACCAGCCCTGGGGGCATGATCGGATCGCCTGTCCACCGCCAATAGCCTTGCTGCTGCACGATCCGGCCGTCGGCGACCTCTTGCTCCACGATGTTGCGCAGATATAAGGGGTTGCCGCGAGTGAGCTTCCACAGCCGTTGTGCCGCATCCGGATCCGCGGGTCCTTCCAGGGTCGCCGACAGGAGCGCGGTGGTGTCTTCTAACGACAGCGGGCGCAGGTCGAGCCGGTCGAGCTGGCCGACCCTCCGTATTTCTTGTACGGCTGCTGGAATCGGTTCACCGTCGAGGACGGTGAGTATCACTTTCGCCGCTCCGCGCTGCACGATCTGATGCACGACGAATGCGGACAGATCGTCGAGGAAATGCGAGTCGTCGACACCCAAGACCACCGTGGCGCCCCGGGATGCGGAAGTCAGCGACTCGATCACCCCTTGCAGCAACTGGACGGTGTCGGTCACACCCGACGGCGCCCAGGCCGAGAATGCGCCCAGCGGAATGGAGCGCGCCGTAGATGTCCCGGCGGCCCAGCGGCATTCGCACCCACGCGAGTCGGCGGCGGCCAGGGCCTCACGCGCGAGCCGGCTCTTGCCCACGCCCGCTGCGCCGTAGACGACGATGCCGGAAGCGTCCGGGGCCGAGATGGCGGCCTCGATGTCTCCGGTCTCCTCCGAGCGGCCGGTCAGCGGCCACGACAAGCGCACGCGCAAAGCCTAAGAGCGCCGGAAGAGTGAATGGGGCGACTTTGCCGAATATGGGAACGCCGGAGAGCCGGTCGTGGGGCCGTCTAGCCCACCTGCACCGAGGTGATGGTGACGGTGCTCGTGGGCATGCCCCTGGTGCGGTTGCCGGCCACACCGACCTTGGCGATCTTGTCGAGGGTCGCCAGGCCCGCCTGGTCGACCGAGCCGAACACGGTGGACGTCGGCTCTATCTCGGCGTCCCGGAACACCACGAAGAACTGGCTTCCGTTGGTGTTGGGCCCGTTGGTGGCCAACGCGAGGGTCCCGCGCGGATAGATCACAGTTGCCTTGAGCGCCGGATCGTCGGCCTTGTACTGGTTGGCGGGGTATTCGTCGGCGAACTCGTAACCGGCGCCGCCGCCGCCATCGGCATCGGGGCCGCCGAACAGCAGCGTCCCGCCCTCCGGCTCGTCGATCATCCGCCCGCAGATCGTGTTGTCGTAGAACCCCTGCTTCGCCAGGCTGGTGAAACTGTTTACCGCGCAGGGGGATTCGTTGTTGGCGAGCTGCACGCCGATGTCACCGAAGTTGGTCGAGATGACGGCGTGGATCGGTGCCGGCTCGGTGGGCACCCGGCCCGACGGGGGCAGCGTGGCGGCCTTGCTGGCCGGATCGGGCGACGGCGGGTACTGGCAGTTCGCGCCGAGGTCGGGCGGCGGCGCGAACGCCGGCAGCGGCGGCACGCCCGCGGGGGTCGCGGAGGCGGGTCCGGGGGCCGACCCGGGCCGGGCGGGCACCCTGGCGCGGCTCGGGGTGGGCGACGCCGCGTTGTTGGTCGAGCCGTGGCTTTGGGTCACCAGCGAGATGACCAGGGCCACCACCGCCGCCAGCGCGACGAGCGACCCGCCCACGATCCCCAGGGCGAGCCGCCTGTTGAAGGTCTTTGCCGGGATCGGCTGCGGCTGCGGCTGCTGCTGCGACGCCGGTGGGGGTGGCGGGGGTGGCCGTGATCGTCGCGGTGGTGATCGCCATCGTCAACACCAAGCACGAGAACAAGAGCAACACCGCGGCGCCGA
>NZ_LZKE01000168.1:0-787 GCF_001672675.1 Mycobacterium sp. E2327 | reverse complement strand
GGGAAGTAGTTGTACAGGCTCGCGCTGGTGACGTCGGCCGTGCGGGCGATCTCCCGGATGGTCGCGCGCGAGTAGCCGACGCCGGCCACGCACCGCATGGTGGCGACGATTATCCGCTGGCGAGTCTCCTCGCCGCTGGCGCCGACCGGGCGACCTAGCATGCCGTCGAATATAATCGAACGATCAATTAATATCCGGTTCCTGCTCGGAGGTGCGCCCGCATGAACGCCGCGCGGTCGCAGTTGGGGCGCCCGGTAGGCGCCAGCGGCGAGCGGACCCGCGCTCGAATAATCACCGCGGCGATGCGCTGCGTGGGGGAGGTGGGCTACTCCCAGGCGACAATTCGGGAGATCGCCAAGGCTGCCGACATGACCAGCGCGAGCCTGTACCACTATTTCCCGAACAAGTCCGAGTTGATCAAGGCCGCCGTCGCCGCAAGGACCGAGGTCGCGTTGCCCCGGCTGCGCGAGGCGGCCGGGAGCCCCGGCGACGTCGTCGACCGGATCGAAGCGGTGCTCGACGAATCGGGCCGGTTGATGCGCGAGTACCCCGACCTGGCGGCCTTCGAGTGGGCGATCCGCGCCGAGGGCGCCGTCGACCCCGGGGCGCACGGCGCCGGCTTCCAGGCGTTCCGCGAGATCATCGAGGGCATCGTCGGACGAGCCGCCAGATCGGGTCCGGTCGAAGCGATCTATTCGTTGATCTACGGGCTGACCGAGCTGGCGGCCACGCTGCCGCCCGAGGACTACCACGCGGCGCTGGGCGCGGCCAAGCGGCTGGTCAGGGG
>NZ_LZKE01000167.1:0-122784 GCF_001672675.1 Mycobacterium sp. E2327 | reverse complement strand
CACGATCTGCGCAGCATGCGGCGACGGCATCACCCATTCTAACAAGAGCGGGCGAATTAACGACTCACGACACTAGACCACGCGCAGCTGTGCTCGAATTCAACCAGCGCTTCGGCGGGGCCGGCGGGATCGAGCCCCTGCGCGCTGACCCACTCGTCGTTGAAATAGGTGTCGGCGTAGCGGTCACCGCTGTCGGCCAGCAGGGTGACCACCGACCCGCTGCTGCCCGCGGAGACCATCTCGGCGAGCAGCCCGAAGGCGCCCCACAGGTTGGTGCCCGTCGACGGCCCCACTCGGCGCCCCAGGACGGCGCTGACGTGGCGGGCGGCGGCGATGGACGCCGCGTCGGGCACCGCGACCATGCGGTCGACGACGCCGGGCAGAAACGACGGCTCGACCCGCGGCCGGCCGATGCCCTCGATCCGCGAAGAGTTGGACATCACGATGTCGAAGCGGTCCTCGGCGTAGGCGGGAAAGAACGCGGAGTTCTCCGGGTCGACGACGCACAGCCGGGTCGCGTGCCGCCGGTAGCGGATGTAGCGGCCGATGGTCGCACTGGTGCCGCCGGTGCCGGCGCCGACCACGATCCACTCCGGGACGGGGTGCTTCTCGTCGCGCATCTGCTCGTAGATCGACTCGGCGATGTTGTTGTTGCCGCGCCAGTCGGTGGCGCGCTCGGCGTTGGTGAACTGATCCAGGTAGTGCCCGCCGGTGTCCTTGGCGACGCGCTCGGCCTCGGCGTACACCTGGCTCGAGTCCGTCACGAAATGGCAACGGCCGCCCTGTGATTCGATCAGCGCGATCTTTGCGGCGCTGGTCGACGCGGGCATCACCGCGACGAACGGCAGCCCCAGCAGGGCGGCGAAGTACGCCTCCGACACCGCCGTCGAACCCGAGGACGCCTCGACGACGGTGGTGCCCTCGCCGATCCAGCCGTTGCACAGCGCGTACAAAAACAACGAGCGCGCCAGCCGGTGCTTGAGGCTGCCGGTGATGTGCGTGCTCTCGTCCTTGAGGTACAGCGCGACGTCCGCGTCGCCGGCCCACGCCGACGGCAGGGGATAACGCAGCAGGTGGGTGTCGGCGCTGCGGCGCGCGTCGGCCTGGATCAGCCGGATCGCATCGTCCGTCCAGCTTCGGGGCAGGGTGCGGACCGCGATCCGGGTCCGATCGCTCAACGCACCGAAGCGGTCGGCTGTGAACGGCTCAGGTCGCTGGTCGAATCGCGGTCGCCCATGGGGCTGGCGATCAGCGTCAGCAGGGTCGCCTCGGGCCGGCAGCAGAATCGCACGGGCGCAAAAGGCGAGGTGCCGATCCCGGCGGAGACGTGCAGCGCCATGTTCGCCCCCCAGCGCGACGGTCCCTTGGCCCGCGAGCGGTCCAGGCCGCAGTTGGTCACCAGGGCGCCGTAGAACGGCAGACACAGCTGCCCGCCGTGCGTGTGCCCGGCCATCACCAGCTGATAGCCGTCGGCGGCGAAGCGATCCAGCACCCGCGGCTCGGGGGAGTGCGTCAAACCAAGCCGCAGGTTCGCGGCCGGGCTGGCCGGCCCCGCGATCGCGTCGTAGCGGTCCCGGTCGATGTGCGGGTCGTCCACGCCCGCGGCCGCGATGTGCAGCCCGGCCACCTCGAACTCGCGGCGGGTGTGCGTCAGGTCGAGCCAACCGCGCTCGGTGAACGCCGCCCGCAGGTCCTGCCAGGGCAGCGGCTCGCCGCGGACCCGGTGCGACGGGTTGGTCAGGTAGTTCAGCGGGTTCTTCAGGCGGGGCCCGAAGTAGTCGTTGCTGCCGAAGACGAAAACGCCCGGCCGCGACAGCAGGTCGCCCAGCGTCTGCACCACCGCGGGCACCGCCTTGGGGTGCGCCAGGTTGTCGCCGGTGTTGACGACGAGGTCGGGCTCCCAGGCGGCCAGCTCGCGCAGCCAGGCCTGCTTGCGGCGCTGGTTGGGCGTCATGTGCAGGTCGCTGATGTGCAGCACCCGTAGCGGCGTGGAGCCCGGCGACAGGACGGGCATGGTTATCTCGCGCAGGACGAACGCGTTGCGCTCGACGAGCGAGGCGTAACCGATGCCGGCCAGGGTCGAGCCGAGCGCGACGGCGCCGGTGCGCATCAGGACGGGCAGGGCAGTCGGGCGAACGTCAGCCATGCAGGAAGCCTACTGCCGGTTGCGGTCTGGGCGCGTATAGCTTGCGCCACAAGTCCGTGTTGCGGACCCGCTACGGAGGGGGCGCCCCGGGCGGCGGCGGGGGCGCCAGCAGCGGAATCGTGATCGGCGGCAGGCCGGGGATCTCGACCACCTGCGACCCCACCACCGGTGGCGCGCCCTCGGGCGGTGGCGGTGGCGCCGGCGGGATGCCGTTGCTGACCTGGATCGTGATGATCGAGCCCGGAATCGTCTGGCCGGACGGCGACGTTCCGACCACCTCGCCCGCCTTCGCGCTGCTGTTCACGGAGTTGGTCTGGTCGGCGACCGGGAAGCCCGCCTCCTTGATGCGCTGGCGGGCCGCGTCGACGTCCAGGCCGGTGACGGCGGGCACCCGGGACGCCGGGGAGCCCTCGACGTAGCGGGGATCGGTCGGCGGCAGCTTCACCTCGCCGAAGTTGGTCGCGATCGGTTTCATCGCGGTGAACCAGGTGCGCGCCGGCTCGTTCCCGCCGTAGAGGTCGCCCTCGCCGCAGTGACGCAGCGGGGCGGAGCACAAGTCCGTCGGGTTGGGTGAGTCGTCGTAGATGTAGTTGGCCGCCGCGTAGTGGCTGGTGAAACCGACGAAAGCGGAGGATCTGTGCGCCTCGGTGGTGCCGGTCTTCGCGGACACCGGCAGGTCCCAGCCCGCCGCGCCGGCCGAGCCGGCCGCCGTGCCGCTGCCGACGGCGTCCTTGCTCATCGCGTTGGCCATGGTGTTGGCCAGGCCTTCGGGCACCACCTGATCGCAGGTCTCGGTCGTCACGGAGACCTCGTTACCGTTGCGGTCGATCAGCTTGTCGATCGGGTTCGGTGGGCACCACACGCCGCCGGAGGCCAGGGTGGCGGCGACGTTGGACAACTCCAGCGCGTTCACCTCGATCGGGCCGAGGGTGAACGAGCCGATGTTTTGCCGCTTGACGAAGTCGGCCAGGCTCTCGTTGCTGTCGCGGTTATAGTCGCGCGCGGTGCCGGGATCGGCGTAGGACCGCAGCCCCAGCTTGATCGCCATGTCCACCGTCCGGGTCACGCCGACCTGCTGGATCAGCTTGGCGAACGCGGTGTTCGGCGAGGTGGCCAGCGCGTCGGTCACGTTCATCGAGCCCCGGTAGTTACCCGCGTTGACGACGCACCAGGTGTCCTTCGGGCAGCCCTTGGCCCCGCCGCTGCCCATGCCCTTGGCCTGGAATCGGCCCGGCACCTCGAGCGTGGCGTTGATGCCCATCCCCATGTCCAGCGCCGCGGCGGTGGTGAAGATCTTGAAGACCGAGCCGGCGCCGTCGCCGACGAGGGAGAACGGTTGCGGCCGCATCGTCTCGCCGGCGTCGAGGTTCAGGCCGTAGGTGCGGTTGCTGGCCATCGCCATCACGTGGTGGGAGGTCTTGCCCGGCTCGATGACGCTCATGACGCTCGAGATGCCTGGCAGGGTCGGGCTCGCGAACTTGTCGATGGCCGCCTTGACCGGAATCTGCACGTCCGGGTCCAGCGTGGTGCGGATCAGGTAGCCGCCCCGGGCCACCTGTTCCTTACTGATCCCCGCGCGCGACAGGTACTCCTGGACGTAGTCGCAGAAGAAGGCGCGGTCGCCGGCCGCGATGCAGCCGCGGGGCAGCTCGTTGGGTTGGGGCAGCACGCCGAGCGGCGTGGCCTTGGCGGCCCGCAGGGCGTCGGCCTCCTGGGGCAGGTTCTCGATCATGGTGTCGAGGACCAGGTTCCGTCGGGCCAGGGCGCCGTCGGGGTTGGTGTACGGGTTGAGCGCGCTGGTCGACTGCACCATGCCCGCGAGCAGGGCCGCCTGCTGCCAGTTCAGGTCCGAGGCGTTGATGCCGAAGTAGGTCTGGGCCGCGTCCTGCACACCGAACGAACCGTTCCCGAACGACACCAGGTTCAGATAGCGCGTCAGGATCTCCGGCTTGGTGAAGGTCTTGTCCAGCGTGAGCGCCATCCGGATCTCGCGCAGCTTGCGCGCCGGGGTCGTTTCGACCGCCGCGCGCTTCTCGGCGTCGGTCTGGGCGGTCACGAGCAGCTGGTAGTTCTTGATGTACTGCTGTTCGATGGTCGACCCGCCGCGGGTGTCGACGTCGCCGGACGCATACCCGGCCAGCCCCGTCAGGGTGCCCTTCCAGTCCACTCCGTTGTGGTCGGCGAAGCGCTTGTCCTCGATCGAGACGATCGCCAGTTTCATGGTGTTGGCGATCTTGTCGGTGGGCACCTCGAAGCGGCGCTGAGAGTAAAGCCACGCGATTACGTTGCCCTTCTTGTCGACCATCGTCGACACCGCGGGCACCTCGCCCTGCGTCAGCTGGGCGGACCCGTTGGCGACGACTTCAGAGGCCCGATTGGACATCAGCCCGATCCCGCCCGCGAGCGGAAACATCAGGGCCGTGGCGACGACGCTGGCCAACAAACAGCACCCCGCGAGCTTGAGAACCGTGAGCGCGGCCGGGGGGCGGTCTGACATGCGTTCTAGGGTAGCCGCCCCCGCTCACCTGGCCACGCGACGAGTTGGCCCGAAGCCCTCCCGCAGCGTGACCAGCGAACTTACGATGGGGCTCGGCATAAAATTTTCGGTTCCGTCACGGGTGAGCCACCGAGGTGAAGTGCGCGGGGCGCCGCTCGGCATTATCCTTTTCGGTAAGGCTGCACGCCCGTCCCAAAAAAAGCGTTATCAGACTGTTGCGCAATTGCCACCTGACCACCTAACTTAGACACACGGTGAGATTCAGATAACACCGATTTGCATGGTGTGGCGTAGATCGCAGCAGGGGTCTGCACCCGAGGAGGGCGGCCGCGACGAGCGGTCGGAAGGAAGGGAACAGCTCGTGTCAGGTTCACGGCCGGCCGCACGTCGAACGAACATCGCGGCTGCTCAGGGCGTATTGCGAAGTGTCGACGCCGAGGAACGAATCGCATGGGTTTCGAAGGCGCTGTGCCGGACCACCGACCCCGATGAACTGTTTGTTCGGGGGGCCGCCCAGCGCAAGGCGGCGGTGATCTGCCGCCACTGCCCGGTGATGCAGGAGTGCGGGGCGGACGCGTTGGACAACAAGGTCGAGTTCGGGGTGTGGGGCGGCATGACCGAGCGTCAGCGCCGCGCGCTGCTCAAGCAGCATCCCGAAGTCGTCTCCTGGCAGGACTTTTTCGACAAGCGCCGCGGCCGCACCGCCGGCTGACTCGGGGTTATTCACGGACGCGTCCCGCTATCGCGGGCGGCCCCGAACTAACGGTTCTGAAAATAACTGTTTTCGTGATTACATTAATGTTACAGCCTAAGCGGCACTCTTAATTGGACTGTGTTCAATATACAACTGGCCCGTGTCTAATACGAGCTCGCTTGTGTCCAATAGGAATTCGATAGCAACGAATCGGCCGGCGCCGACCGGTCATGTCTCGTGTCAAATAGCCTCCGCACGCGCCTGACCGGCGTGTGCCCAACAGATTGATTCGCTCACCCAGCGCCGTGTTCTCAGCGGCTCGCCGCGCGCGCCGCCTCGTCACCGGGGGCGGTGATCTGATCGGCGAGCGCCCGCAGCGCGTCGAGATCGGAAACGTCGAACGGCAGCGACGGAACCCCGATGACCGGTACATGCGGGTGGGCGCCGGTGAAACGGGAGAGCAGCCTGATCTCGCGTTTGGCGGTTTGCGCCCGGTCGGCGTGGATCTTCAGCACGGCGGAGGCCAGCGCGGCGGCCTCGGAATCGGAGGCGTCGAGCGTCTCGCTTCCGTCGATGGCCCGTTCGACCGGCAGCGAGCACAGCGTCGGGTGGGTGCGGTTGAGGACGAGCCCCGCGAGCGGCATGCCCTCCTGCGACAGCCGGTCGACGAAGAAGGCCGCCTCGCGCAGCGCGTCGGGTTCGGCGGCCGACACCACGACGAACTGCGTGCCGCGTCTCTTCAGCAGCGAGTAGGTTCGGTCGGCCTTCTCCCGCCACCCGCCGAAGGTCGATTCCAGTGACTGCACGAATGAACCGATGTCGCTGAGCAATTGTGAGCCCATGATCGTGGACATGCCCTTCATCGCCAAACCCATTGCGCCGGTGACCAATCGGCCGATGCCGCGGCCGGGTGCGAGCAGCAGCCGCCACAGCCGGCTGTCCATGAAGCTGCCCAACCGTTTCGGCGCATCCAGGAAGTCCAGCGCGTTGCGCGACGGCGGGGTGTCCACGACGATGAGGTCCCAGCGGTCCTGGCTCAACAACTGGCCGAGCTTCTCCATCGCCATGTACTCCTGCGTGCCGGCAAGCGACGTGGCGACCGTCTGGTAGAACTGGTTGTTCAGCAACGCCTCTGCCCGCTCGGGGCCGGAATACTGCATCACCATCTCGTCGAAGGTGCGGCGCATGTCGAGCATCATCGCGTGCAGCTCGCCGGGTACTTCGGGCGCCAACGGCACCCGCTGCGGGGTGTTGCCGAGGTCGTTGACCCCGAGCGCCTGCGCCAGTCGCTTGGCCGGGTCGATCGTCAAAACGCATACGGTGCGGCCATATTCGGCGGCGCGCATCGCCATCGCGGCTGCGGTGGTCGTCTTGCCCACCCCGCCGGCCCCGCAGCACACCACCACCCGATTGGATCGGTCAGCCAGGATCGCCGCCATATCAAGGGTTTTCGTCGTGACGCTCATCGGACCCCCTGCTGCGCAAGAGTTTCCGACAACTCATACAGGCTGCCGAGGTCGATGCCATCGGAAATCGCCGGCAGCTCCAGGCGCGGGACCTTCAACGCGTCGAGTTGCTGCGCCGTCTCGGCGCGTGCGGTGATCCGGGTGGCATGCTGAATGGTCTCGGTCAGCAGGCCCGCAAAGTCGGTGTCGGCGAGCTTGATTCCCGCCATTTCAAGGCCGGCCCGCACGGAGTCCGCGTCCACGTCCCCCTCGGCGGCCTTCGCCAGATCGCGCGGCTCCAGGAACGACGGGATGTTGCGGTTCACGATCACGCTGCCGATCGGCAGTTCCATCTCGGCGAGCTCCTCGATGGCCTCGAGCGTTTCCTGCACCGGCAGCGCCTCCAGCAGCGTGACCAGATGGATGGCGGTCTGATCGGAGTGCAACAGCTTCACCACACCCTCGGACTGCGAGTGCACCGGGCCGCCCTTGGCCAGGTCGGACACCGCCTTGGTGACATCGAGGAAGCGCGCGATGCGGCCGGTCGGCGGCGCGTCGACGACCACCGCGTCATAGACCGGGTTCTTGGCCCCCTTTTCGAGGCGGACCACCGACTCCTTGATCTTGCCGGTGAGCAGCACGTCGCGCAGGCCGGGCGCGATCGTCGTCGCGAACTCGATGGCGCCGATGCGTCGCATCGCCCGGCCCGCGATGCCCAGGTTGTAGAACATGTCCAGGTATTCCAGGAACGCGGCCTCGATGTCGATGGCCAGCGCGTTGACCTGCCCGCCGCGCTCGGCGGTGGCGATCTTGACCTCCTCGTAGGGCAGCGGCGGGACGTCGAACAGTTGCGCAATCCCTTGGCGGCCTTCGACTTCGACGAGCAGGACCTTGCGGCCGCCCGCCGCCAGCGTCAGGGCGAGCGCGGCCGCGACCGTCGACTTACCCGTCCCGCCCTTGCCGGTCACGAAATGTAAGCGCGCCCTCGACAAGCGGGCGGGCCAGCCGACGGAACTACCGCCGTTTCCAGTGGATGCCACCTTCGCATGCTAGCCCGACCGCCGCACCGCCCTTGGGCTGGCCAGAGCCCTGGAAAGCTGACCGATAAGCTCGCGTCATGAGCCAACCCACCGCATGGGAATACGTCACGGTCCCGCTGCTGACGCACGCCACCAAACAGATCCTGGACCAGTGGGGCGCCGACGGCTGGGAGTTGGTGTCCGTGCTACCCGGGCCCACCGGCGAGCAGCACGTCGCATATTTGAAGCGCCCCAAATAGAGATGAGCGCATCGGCCCGGCTCGGGCAGCTCGGCCTCACACTTCCCGAGGTGGTTGCGCCGCTCGCCTCCTACGTTCCCGCGGTGCGGACCGGCAACCTGGTCTACACCTCGGGTCAGCTGCCGGTGCAGGACGGGAAGCTCCCGCGGACCGGCAAGGTCGGCGCCGAGGTCAGCCCCGAGGACGCCAAGTCGCTGGCGCGGATCTGTGCGCTCAACGCGCTGGCGGCCGTGCATTCGCTGGTGGGCATCGACGCCGTCGCGCGGGTGGTCAAGGTCGTCGGGTTCGTCGCCTCGGCTCCGGGTTTCAACGGGCAGCCCAGCGTCGTCAACGGGGCCTCCGACCTGCTCGGCGAGGTGTTCGGCGACCAAGGCGCCCACGCGCGCTCGGCGGTCGGGGTGTCCGAGCTGCCGCTGGATGCGCCCGTCGAAGTGGAGCTGATCGTGGAGGTCGGCTGACGACCGTGACCGAGACCGCCGAGTCGCTGACCCATCCCGCATACGGCAGGCTGCGGGCGGTCACCGACACTGCCTCGGTGCTGTTGGCCGACAACCCGGGCCTGATGACGCTGGAGGGCACCAACACCTGGGTGCTGCGCGGCCCCGGCAGCGACGAGCTGGTGATCGTGGATCCCGGCCCCGACGACGACGAGCACATCGCCCGGATCGCCGCGCTCGGCCGCGTCGCGCTGGTACTGATCAGCCACCGGCACGGCGACCACACCGACGGCATCGACAAGCTAGTCGAGCTGACCGGGGCGACGGTCCGGTCCGCGGGCAGCGGATTCCTGCGCGGCCTCGGCGGTCACCTCACCGAAGGCGAAGTGATCGATGCGGCCGGCCTCAAGATCAAGGTGATGGCGACGCCCGGCCACACCGCCGACTCGCTGTCGTTCCTGCTCGACGATGCCGTGCTGACCGCGGACACCGTGCTGGGCCGCGGCACCACCGTCATCGACAAGGAGGACGGCAGCCTGGCCGACTACCTGGAATCGCTGCGGCGGCTACGCGGTTTGGGCCGGCGCACGGTGCTGCCCGGGCACGGCCCGCAGCTGGCCGACCTGGAATCCGTCGCGTCGGGCTACTTGACGCACCGGCACGAGCGCCTGGAGCAGGTGCGCGCCGCGCTGTGGGATCTCGGTAACGAGGCCACCACGCGTGAGATCGTCGAGTACGTCTATGTCGACGTCGACGAGAAGCTCTGGGACGCGGCCGAATGGTCGGTGCAGGCGCAACTGGACTACCTGCGTCGAGACTGATACCGCGAGCAGACGCAGACTCGCACGCCAAACGCTGCAACAGTGCGATTCTGCGTCTGGTCGCGGAAGACGATTAGCGCGCTCGGCGGGCGAGCCTCTCGGAGTCCGAGATCAGCACGCTCTTGCCCTCCAGGCGGATCCAGCCGCGGTGGGCGAAGTCGGCCAGGGCCTTGTTGACCGTTTCCCGCGAAGCGCCCACCAGTTGGGCGATCTCCTCTTGGGTGAGGTCGTGGGTGACCCGCATCGCGCCACCCTCCTGGGTGCCGAACCGCTGGGCGAGCTGCAGCAGCTGCTTGGCCACCCGGCCGGGCACGTCGGTGAAGATGAGGTCGGCCAGGTTGTTGTTGGTCCGCCGCAGCCGTCGGGCAAGGACCCGCAGCAGTTGCTCGGCGATTTCCGGGCGATCCGCGATCCACGCCCGCAGCGCGTCGCGGTCCATCGACACGGCCCGAACTTCGGTGATGGTGGTCGCGCTGGAAGTCCGCGGGCCCGGGTCGAAGATCGACAACTCGCCGAACATGTCCGACGGGCCCATGATCGTCAGCAGATTCTCGCGGCCGTCCGGCGACCGCCGGCCGATTTTGACCTTCCCCGAAACGATGATGTACAGCCGGTCGCCCGGTTCCCCCTCGGCGAAAACCGTGTGCCCGCGCGGGAAGTCGACGGGTTGCAATTGCTTGGTCAGCGCGGTGACCGCGCCGGGCTCAACCCCTTGGAAGATTCCTGCCCTTGCCAGGATCTCGTCCACCGTTGCCTCTTCAGCTTCCAGTAGTGATACGGGCAGGCCAACCCTGCCCGTGTGACGTAAGTCTAGAGGTAGGCCAATTGTGTCCAACGTGCCACGCTACACACGATTGACGTGTCTAGTCCCCCTAAATTGCGGATTGACACCTGAACGGGCCCGTATCGGCGTCGCTAGACCGGCCTGCTCGCGGTCACCGGGGGCGGTGGCAAACACCGGCTTGGCGTGCCGCGGTCCGATCGCCGGTTGCGCCGGCGGTGCGTCCGCGGGCCGCAGGGCCTGGCGCCGGTGCAGGTATTCCAGCGCCTCTGGCATGCCTTCGCGGGCCAGCGTGTGCACGTCGACGGCCTCGGCGTACTCGAGGAACTCGTCGACATCGGTCACCGAGACGGTGTCATTGGACAGGTCGGATTCCAGCCGCCCCAGACCGAACGTCACGAGCATCAACAGCCCGGGAACGCACGCCACCAGCAACCATGACACAGGGAAAGTAAACATGGCTTAGGTCTCAGCCAGATCACGAAATCAGTACTCTGTCGTAGGTGACAGCGGCAAAGGCATCCGGACGTTCGAAGTCAACGCCTTCCGCTTCGGACGGTGTCGTCGCCGATCGCTGGTCCAAAGAGACGCGAGTGGGGTTGGTGCGACGGGCGCGGCGAATGAATCGCGCACTGGCGCAAGCGTTTCCGGACGCCCACTGCGAGCTGGACTTCACGACGCCGCTGGAGCTGACGGTGGCCACCATCCTCTCGGCGCAGAGCACCGACAAGCGGGTCAACCTGACCACGCCGGCATTGTTCAAGCGATACCGCTCCGCGCTGGATTATGCGCAAGCCGACCGCGACGAGCTGGAAAACCTCATCCGACCCACCGGTTTCTTCCGCAACAAGGCGTCGTCGCTGATCGGCCTGGGGCAGGCCCTCGTCGAGCGGTTCGACGGCGAGGTGCCCTCGACGATGGCCGAGCTGGTCACCCTGCCCGGAGTGGGTCGCAAGACCGCCAACGTCATCCTGGGCAACGCCTTCGGCATCCCGGGAATCACCGTCGACACCCATTTCTCGCGCTTGATGCACAGATGGCGATGGACCATCGAAAAGGATCCGGTCAAGATCGAGCACGCTGCCGGCGAGCTGATCGAACGCCGGGAGTGGACCATGCTCAGCCACCGCGTCATCTTCCACGGCCGCCGGGTCTGTCACGCCCGCAAACCGGCGTGCGGCGCCTGCATCCTCGCCAAGGACTGCCCGTCCTTCGGGCTGGGCCCCACCGAACCGCTGCTCGCCGCGCCGCTCGTCCAGGGCCCGGAAGCCGAGCACCTGCTGGCCCTGGTGGGGCTCTAATACCGGGGCGCGCGACGTTGACCCGGACAACCCGGTGGACCATCGCGATCCTGGCGGTGGTGGCGGCGTTAATCGCGGCGCTGGTGGCTTCGCTGCACGACGACTCGTCGCCGACGGCGACGACCCAGGCGCCCGCCCCCCGCGAGCACCGCGACGCCGACACACCGGCCGCGCTGGCGGGTCCGCGCGGGCGCGCCAACCTGCCGCCGTGCCCCGCCCCGGGGGACGGCCCCGGCCCGGCGGCGCTGCGCGGCGTCACGGTGGAATGTGCCGCCGACGGTTCTGCCGTCGACGTCGCCCGCGCGCTGGCCGGGCACCGGGTGGTCCTCAACCTCTGGGCCTATTGGTGCGCGCCGTGCGCGGCCGAACTTCCCGCGATGGCCGAGTATCAGCGGCGGGTCGGGTCGGACGTGATGGTGGTGACGGTCCACCAGGACGAGAACGAGACGGCCGGGTTACTGCGGTTGGCGGAGTTGGGTGTTCGGTTGCCGACGCTGCAGGACGGCCGTCGTCGGGTCGCTTCCGCGCTGCGTGTGGTAAATGTGATGCCTGCGACGGTCGTCCTCCGGCCGGACGGTAGCGTTGCGCAGATGCTGCCGCGGCCTTTCGCCAGTGCCGACGAGATCGCCGCTGCGGTCGGAAACGACGCGGGATAGGCAGATTGACTGGACCGAGGGAGGCGCCGGTGAGTTCAGTCATCCCGCTGATGCCCGACGTGTCTCCGCCTTGGTTGCGTCCGCTGGTGGACAACGTGGGTCAGATCCCCGAGGCGTACCGGCACCGACTGCCGGCCGGTGTGCTGGCGATGGTGACCGCGTCCAAGGCGGCGGCATCGATGGCGTCATTGCTCGGTGACGACCGCGAGGCGGCGGTGCTGGTGTTGTTCTCGGGTCCCGAGTCCGGCCCGGCCGACGGCGGTGTGCCCGACGATGCCGACCTGTTGCTGACCGTGCGGGCCTCGACATTGCGCCACCACGCGGGCCAGGCGGCCTTTCCCGGCGGCGCCTCCGATCCCGGCGACGACGGCCCGGTGGCCACCGCGCTGCGCGAGGCGCAGGAGGAGACCGGGATCGATGTCAGCCGGCTGCGTCCACTCGCCACGATGGAACGGACGTTCATCGCGCCGTCGCGGTTCCACGTCGTCCCCGTGCTGGCGTACTCGCCGGACCCGGGGCCGGTGGCCGTCGTCGACGAGACCGAAACGGCCATCGTGTCGCGGGTTCCGGTGCGCGCCTTCATCAATCCGGAGAACCGGCTGATGGTGTACCGGGGCAACCTCGGCCGCCGCTGGGCCGGGCCAGCGTTTCTGTTGAATCAGATGCTGGTGTGGGGATTCACCGGCCAGGTGATTTCCGCGGTGCTGGATGTCGCCGGCTGGGCCCGGCCCTGGGACACCACCAAGATCCTGGAGCTGGATGAGGCGATGGTGTTGGTCGGCGACAAGGGCGGCCCCAGTCGATGAACATGAATTCGATGACGCCGTCGCAGTGGCTCGACATCGCCGTGCTGGCAGTCGCTTTCATCGCGGCCATCTCGGGCTGGCGTTCGGGTGCATTGGGCTCGCTGTTGTCGTTCGTCGGCGTGTTGCTCGGCGCCATCGCGGGCGTGCTGCTGGCGCCCCACATCGTCAGCCACATCGCCGCGCCGCGCGCCAAGCTGTTCACCGCGCTGTTCTTGATCCTCGCGCTGGTGGTCGTCGGGGAGGTCGCCGGCGTGGTGCTGGGGCGGGCCGTTCGCGGCGCGATCCACAGCCGCGCGATCCGAACCGTTGACTCGGTCATCGGCGTGGGCGTCCAGCTGGTGGTGGTGTTGACCGCGGCGTGGCTGCTGGCCACCCCGCTGACTCAGTCCAAGGACCAGCCGGAACTGGCCGCCGCAGTCCGGGGTTCGCGGGTGCTCGCGCAGGTCAACGACGTCGCGCCGCCCTGGCTCAAGACGGTGCCCAAGCGCCTCTCGGCGCTGTTGAACACCTCCGGGCTGCCCGCGGTGCTCGAGCCGTTCAGCCGCACCCCGGTGATTCCGGTCGCGTCGCCCGATCCGGCCCTGGCCACCAACCCGGTGGTGACGAACGCCGCGCCGAGCGTGGTCAAGGTGCGCAGCCTCGCGCCCAGCTGCCAAAAGGTGTTGGAGGGCAGCGGATTCGTGGTCGCACCCGATCGGGTGATGACCAACGCGCACGTGGTGGCCGGGTCCAACAGCGTCCAGATCTACGCCAGCGGCAGCCCCATCGACGCGACCGTGGTCTCTTACGACCCGTCGGTCGACATCGCGATCCTGGCCGTCCCGAACCTGCCGCCGCCGCCGTTGGCGTTCGCCCAGGGCGAGGCTAAAAGCGGCGAAAGCGTTGTGGTGCTGGGCTATCCGGGCGGCGGCAACTTCACCGCCACCCCGGCCCGGATCCGCGAGGCCATCAGGCTCAGCGGACCCGACATCTACCGGGATCCGGCGCCGGTCACCCGCGACGTGTACACCATCAGAGCCAGTGTGGAGCAAGGCAATTCGGGCGGACCGTTGATCGACCTCAACGGCCGCGTGCTCGGCGTCGTGTTCGGCGCCGCCGTCGACGACCCCGACACCGGCTTCGTGCTGACCGCCGACGAGGTGTCCAGCCAGCTCTCCAAGATCGGCGACACCCAGCAGGTCGCCACCGGGTCCTGCGTCAGCTGACGGGACGGCCGTACACCAGCTCGAGGAACTTCATCAGGTGCCGGTTGATTTCCTCGGGTGCCTCTTCGTGGCTGAAATGCCCTGCGCCCGCGATGGATACGTAGCGACCCTGGGGGGCGTAGCGCTGGGTGCGGTCCACCGGGTCGGCGAGCACGTAGGGATCGGCGTCACCGCGCAGGTGCAGCAGCGGCAGGCCAAGCTGCCGGCTCATCGACTTCATGAATCGCCGGCCCTCGCCGCGCAGCTGGCTGCGCACCGCCCAGCGCTGATATTCCAGCGCGGAGTGCGCGGCCGCCGGTATCCGGATGGCCGTCCGCATGTGCCGGATTGTCTGTGAAAAGTCTTCGGAGGCAACCCATTTGGGGCAGCTTCGGTCCCGGACCAGGCGCTCGATCTCCGCGGCGTCGTGCCGGGTCAGCAGCCGCTCCGGCCAGATGGGCAGCTGGTATTGCAGCAACGTCGGCAGCAGGGCGTAGCCCTGGTCGCGCCGGGTCAACGTGGATCGCCGCAGCGCCGCCGGGTGCGGCGAGCTGATCAGCGCGATGGCGCGCACCAGCCGCGAATGCAGCAGCGCGGTGGCCCAGCAGGCCAGCCCGCCGTCGGCGTGGCCGACCAGCGTCGCCGACGAGTGCCCCAGCGCACGAATGAGCCCGGCGGTGTCGCCGGCCAGCGTCCAGCCGTCGTAGCCGCGGGGCGGTTTATCGCTGCCGCCGTAGCCGCGCAGGTCCACCGCCACCACGCGCGCCCCGGTCAGTCCGCGCAGCTGATGCCGCCAGGACCACCAGAACGATCCGAAACCGTGCAGCAGCATCACCAGCGGGCGTGCGGTGGCCGGCTGCGCGGGCGGAACGCCGTCACCTTGCCCGTCGGCCAGGGCTTCGACGACGTGGAATCGGATCCCGTTGGCGTGCACGTCGAGGTGCCGCCACGGCCCGTCGATACGGGTGACCGACGGATCTGGTGCCGGCATCTACCAACCCGAGGGGTCCGCGGGCTTCTCGTGCCTGCCGCCGCCGGACTCGGTGAGCTCCTTCGGGCCCGTGGCGGCCTTCTCGTGGCCGGGGGTGAGCGCGGTGCGCGTCTCCTTGACCGATTCGATGGTCTGGCGCGGGCCGCGGATGCGGCGGACCTTCAGGAAGCCCAGCAGGCCGAGGACGGCGCCGACGACCACCATGATCCCGAACACGATCAGGAACGCCACCCAGCGCCACAGCCATTCGTCGAGCAGTTCGGCGAGGAAGAAAAAGAAGAAGAACGTGGAGTAGAACAGCACCACCAGCGCGGCGATGAAATAGACGCTGCCGGTCAGGCCCTTCTTGACGTCCCGGGTGATCTCGGATCGAGCCAGTTCGACCTCGGCGCGCACCAGGGTGGACATCTGCGCTGTCGCGTCTTTGATCAGGTCACCGATCGACGGCTCGGCCGGCCTGGCGTGCGGGTCGGCCAACGGGATCGTGGTCAGCGTGCTGGGCACACCGTTGTTGCGATCGTCTTTGCTCACGGACCGTCCTCTCGGTTCTCTCGTCGCGGTTCATGTTGCCATGCGGTGCGGTGCCAGACGAGGCCAGCTGAAGGCGCCGCGGGACCGCGGAGTTCGGCGCCCGGACAGCGAAACGGCCGCCGCGGCGACGGGCGGGTCGATCCCCTTGAGCGGGAGAGGAATATGGCGGGGCACCAAATTGCGCCGTCGCCGCCGGCGAATCCGCCACCCTGGCCGACTACACTGACCAGGCCGCTCAGGATGTCCGACAGCTCGATGGGGGTGTTGCTTTGCAGAGGGCCTACCGTTGCTACAAGGCCGCGATGGTGGCCGTGCTGGTGGCCCTGATCAGCGTCCCGGCCCAGGCGGCCGGCGACGACCGGGTCCCGATGGGCGGCGGCGCCGGCATCGTCATCAACGGGGACACGATGTGCACTCTGACGACGATCGGGACCGACGCGGCCGGGGAGCTGATCGGCTTCACCTCGGCGCACTGTGGGGGTCCCGGCGCGCTGGTCGCGGCCGAGGCCGCCCAGGATCGCGGCCCGCTGGGCGTGATGGTCGCGGGCAACGACAATTTGGACTACGCGGTGATCAAGTTCGATCCGGCCAAGGTGGCGCCGGTGGCCAACTACAACGGCTTCGTGATCAGCGGCATCGGCCCGGATCCGACGTTCGGTCAGGTGGCCTGCAAGCAGGGCCGCACGACGGGCAACTCCTGCGGCGTCACCTGGGGGCCGGGCCAGGACCCCGGCACCATCGTCATGCAGGTATGCGGTCAACCCGGTGACTCCGGGGCGCCCGTCACCGTCAACAACCTGCTGGTCGGCATGATTCACGGCGCGTTCAGCGACAACCTGCCGACCTGCATCATCAAATACATCCCCCTGCATACCCCGGCGGTGGTGCAGTCGTTCAACGCCGACCTCGCCGACATCAACGCCAAGCACCGCGCCGGCGCGGGATTCGTGCCGCTGCCGGGCTGACCTACTTCGCGCTCCTGATCGCGTCGAACACGCCGGGATCGAGCAGCGTCGACGTGTCGCCCAACTCGCGCTTTTCGGCGACGTCGCGCAACAGGCGGCGCATGATCTTGCCGCTGCGGGTCTTGGGCAGTTCGGGCACCACATGGATCTCGCGCGGCTTGGCGATGGGGGAGATCTCCCGGGCCACCTCCGCGCGCAGCTCGTCGACGATCCCGTCGTGCACCTCGTACTCGGCGCACAAGACGACGAACGCGCAGACGGCTTGGCCCGTGGTCTCGTCGGTCTTCGCGACCACCGCCGCCTCGGCCACGCCGTGGTGGCCGACGAGCGCCGACTCCAATTCGGCGCTCGAGAGCCGGTGCCCAGACACGTTCATCACGTCGTCGATGCGGCCCACGACCCAGATGGCGCCGTCGCGGTCGAAATAGGCGCTGTCGCCGGCGAAGTACCAGCCCTGCTCGGCGAACCTGGACCAGTAGGTCTCGACGTAGCGCTCCGGATCGCCCCAGATGCCGCGCAGCATCGATGGCCACGGCTGGTCCAAAACCAAGTAGCCGGTGATGTGTTCGCCGTGATGGACGGCAGGCGTCAGTCGATCGCCGTGGTCGTCGACGATGCTTGCCGAGATGCCCGGCAATGCCCTCATCGCCGAACCCGGTTTGGCCGCGGTGACCCCGGGCAGGGGGGAGATCATCGCGGCGCCCGTTTCGGTCTGCCACCAGGTGTCGACGATGGGCAGGCTGTCGGCGCCGATCACCATGCGGTACCAGCGCCACGCCTCGGGGTTGATCGGTTCGCCCACCGTGCCCAGCACTCGCAGGCTGGACAGGTCGTGCGCGTCGGGGATCTCGCGCCCCCACTTCATGAACGTCCGGATGAGCGTGGGCGCGGTGTAATAAATTGTCACCCCGTACTTTTCGATGATCTCGAAATGCCGGTGTTGGGTCGGCGAGTCGGGCGTTCCCTCGTACAGAACCTCGGTGACCCCGTTGGACAGCGGGCCGTAGACACCGTAGGTGTGTCCGGTGACCCAGCCGATGTCGGCGGTGCACCAATAGACGTCGCTCTCGGGTTTGACGTCGAAGACGTAGTAGTGCGTGTAGGAGGCTTGGGTCAGGTAGCCGCCGCTGGTGTGCACGATGCCCTTGGGCTTGCCGGTGGTGCCCGAGGTGTAGAGCAGGAACAGCGGCTGTTCGGCGTCGAATGCCTCGGGGGTGTGTTCGTCCGAGGCGGCGTCGACGACATCGTGCCACCACAGGTCGCGGTCGTCGTTCCAGGACACGTCAATTCCGGTGCGCCGCACCACCAGAACGCGCTCGACCGAGCTATCCGGATCCGAGACCGCCTCGTCGGCCGCCTCCTTCAGCGGCGCCGGCTTGCCGCGGCGGAACTGCCCGTCGGTGGTGATCACCAGCTTGGCCTGGGCGTCGGCGATGCGGGCCCGCAGCGCCTTGGCGGTGAAACCGGCGAACACGACGCTGTGCATGACGCCCAGGCGCGCGCAGGCCAGCATCGCGACGACGGCCTCGGGGATCAAGGGCATGTAGATGGCGACGCGGTCGCCGGCGACCAGGCCGAGGTCCGTCAGCGCGTTGGCCGCCTTGCACACCTGTTTCTGCAGATCGGAATAGGTCAGGCTGCGGCTGTCGCCGGGCTCGCCCTCCCAGTGGATGGCGACGCGATCCCCGTGTCCGGCTTCCACGTGGCGGTCCACGCAGTTGTAGGCGACGTTGAGCTTGCCGTCGGCGAACCATTTGGCGAAGGGCGCCTCCGACCAGTCCAGGATTTCGGTGAACGGTGTCGACCACGAGAGCCGGTTGGCCTGCTTGGCCCAAAACGCCAGCCGGTCCTGCTCGGCCTCGCGGTACAGCTCCTCACCCGCGTTGGCCTGCTCGGCGAACTGCGCCGACGGCGGATAAGACGTCGGTCCCTCGGTGTGGGTGGCGGTCACTGGATTCCTCCTAGCGTCGAGGGTCGTCAACCGTCAGTGAGCCTAGACCTTCCAGATGAAAAGCCGCCGCCCGATCCGGGGTCAAACACGCCCGCATGCCGCATAATCACCGATGTGCCGGGACTGCACACGCGGCGACGAGCCTTCAGCTTCGCCGCGGCCGCAACGGCTTACGCGGCGGCGACGATGTCGGGGTCGCCCGCGTGGGCCGAGCCGTCCGACGCCATCGACCAGCCGACGCCGTGCTGGTCGGAGCAGGTCGCCGTCAGCGCTTCCCCGACGCAGGCCGCCGTCGGCCACCGCGGTGTGACGCTGCTGTTCGCCCTCGCCGGTGGCGCGGACCCCTGCACGCTCACCGGTTACCCGAGCGTCGACTCGGGCAGCGGCGGGCCGCCGCTCCACGCCCAGCCGACGCCGCGCGGCTACCTGGGCGGGTTGCCCGCCGGCGCCGACGACCCGCCGACGGTCACGCTGTCGCTGTCGACGCAGGGCCAGGCGGTCGTGGAGGGCGTCGCCGTCGACGCCGACGGCAAGCCGTGCCCCGGCTACACCGACCTGGCCGTCAGCCCTCCGGCCATCCTGCAGGTGTTCACCGTGCCGGCCGCCATCGACGCGTGCCGGCTGGAGGTCCATCCCGTCACCGCGGGTTGATGCCGGTCAGGTGCGTGCGAGGCAATAGACGCGCGGCGGCACCGGATAAGCGATGGCCTTGTCGCCGGTCGCGCACCGTGCGGTGTCCGTGCTGCCGTCGAAGCGCTGAACGACTCGGTCCAGTGACGGCTGGGGCTCGGCGCAGTCGTCCGGCCTCATCGTCAGGTTTTCGGCGCCGTTGGTCAGCTGGTAGCAGTGGCCCTGCTGAAGGTTGAGCGCGAAGCACAGGGTGGCGGAGTCGTCGGTGTATCGGCTGTAGACGGAGTTATCGCGTTTGCCGTCCGGGCAGTTCGCAGTGGGGCTGCCCTTGTAGGCGAGTTGATAGGTGTTGGCCGGGTTCGCGCAGTCGTTGGCCGGACTCGAACTGAAAGTCCTTGCGAGAAACTCGTTTTGGTCGATGCACTGGCCCACCGGCATGGACTTGTCGGCGTCGAACAGGCTCCGCTTGTTCAGTCGCACGAGGTTTCCCGCGATTCCGAGCGCACCCAGGGTGAGCAGCACCGCGCCGACGACGATCAGCGTGGTGGCCCACTTCGCGGGCCGCGACTGCGGCGAATCCGGGGGGCCGGCGGTGACGGCCCGCGCGCTGCGCGCGCGCAACCCGATTATCAGACAGACCACACCGATAGCTGGAACGCCCAACACCGCCGCCAGATATCCGACCTGAACGCCGACTTCGTGCGAGGTCACAGCGTCATCCTAGCGGCGACGCGGTGCGCCGGTTCGCTATCGCCGACCAGGCGCGCCCGTTCGGTTCGGGGGCGCCGCAGGCCTTAGGGTCGCTGCCATGCGTCGGATGCGGGCCGCGCTGGCCGTCCTTGCCGCCGGGATGCTGGCGGCCGGGACGCTGGCCGGCTGCGGCGGCGGCATGCTCAGCCCCGATCTGGTGGTGGTCAACAGTGGGGAGCCGCCGAACCCGTTGATTCCGACCGGTACCACCGACAGCCTGGGCGGGCGGATCCTCGATCGGCTGTTCGCCGGCCTGGTGTCCTACGATGCCGCCGGCAAACCTTCGCCAGAAGTGGCGCAGTCGATCGAGACCACCGACAACATCAACTACCGGATCCTGCTCAAACCGGACTGGAAGTTCACCGACGGCTCGCCGGTGACGGCCCACTCGTTCGTCGACGCGTGGAACTACGGGGCGCTGAGCACCAATGCCCAACTGCAGCAGGACTTCTTCAGCCCGATCGACGGGTTCGACGAGGTCGCCGGTGCCGGTGCAAAGCGGACCACCATGTCCGGGCTGCGGGTGGTCAACGATCTCGAGTTCAGCGTGCGGCTCAAGGCGCCGACCGTCGACTTCGTGCTGCGGCTGGGCCATAGCGCGTTCTATCCATTGCCGGACAAGGCATTTCGGGACATGGCGGCGTTCGGACGCAACCCCGTCGGCGACGGCCCATACCAGCTTTCCGACGGACCCGACGGGCCGGCGTGGGAGCACAACGTGAAAATCGACCTGAGGCCCAACCCCGGCTACCACGGCAACCGCAAGCCGCACAACAAGGGCCTGAGGTTCGAGTTCTACGGCAACCTGGACACCGCCTACGCAGACCTGCTGTCCGGCAATCTGGATGTCCTGGACACGATTCCGTCGAGCGCGCTGACGATCTACAAGCGAGACCTGGGCGGTAACTTCGCCAGCGGTCCGGTCGCGGTGAGCCAGTCGCTCGACACGCCGCTGCGGCTACCGCACTTCGGCGGCGAGGAGGGCCGGCTGCGCCGGTTGGCGTTGTCGGCGGCCATCAACCGCCCGCAGATCTGCCAGCAGATCTTCAACGGGACCCGCAGCCCGGCACGCGATTTCACCGCCCGGTCCCTACCCGGGTTCGATCCGAACATCCCGGGCAACGACGCGTTGGACTTCAACCCCGAACGGGCCCGCCAGCTCTGGGCGCAGGCCAATGCGATCTCGCCGTGGAGCGGCCGCTACCTGATCGCCTACAACGCCGACAGCGGCCATCAGGAGTGGGTGGACGCGGTCGCCAACAGCATCAAGAACGTGCTGGGCATCGATGCCGCCGGTGCGCCCCACCCCACCTTCGCGGGATACCGCACCCTGATCACCAACCACACGATCGACACCGCGTTCCGCGCCGGCTGGATCGGGGACTACCCGTCGATGATCGAGTTCCTCGCCCCGCTGTACGCGACGGGTGCGGGGTCCAACGACGTCGGATACTCCAGCCGCGAATTCGACACCGCGCTGGCCGCCGCCGAGGCCGCGCCCAGCCTGCCGGAGGCGGACACGCTGGCCAACGCCGCACAGCGAATCCTGCTGCACGACATGCCGGCCGTGCCGCTCTGGTATTACATCGCCGTGCTGGGCTGGTCGTCCGCGGTGCGGGGCGTCACGGTGACATGGAACGGCATGCCCGACTACGAGAACATCGTCAAGGCCTGAAATGGGTTGGTACATCGCGCGCCGGATCGCCGTCATGGTGCCGGTTTTCCTCGGCGCCACGCTGCTGATCTACGGCATGGTCTTCCTGCTACCGGGTGACCCGGTGGCCGCGATCGCCGGGGACCGGCCGCTGACTCCCGCGGTGGCCGCCGCGCTGCGCGCCCGTTACCACCTCGACGATCCCTTCCTGGTCCAGTACCTGCGCTACCTGGGCGGCATCTTCCGCGGCGACCTGGGCCGCGCCTACTCCGGGCTGCCGGTCAGTTCGGTTCTGGCACATGCCTTTCCGGTGACCATCCGGCTGGCGCTGATCGCCCTGGTGGTGGAGGCCGTGCTCGGGATCGGCTTCGGCGTGATCGCAGGCTTGCGCCAGGGCGGCATCTTCGACGCCACGGTGCTGATCGCCGGGCTGATCATCATCGCGATCCCGATTTTCGTGCTCGGCTTCCTGGCGCAGTTCGTGTTCGGCGTGCGGTTGGGGATCGCGCCCGTCACCGTCGGCGAACGGGCGACATTCGGGCGACTGCTGTTGCCCGGGATCGTGTTGGGCGCCGTGTCATTCGCCTACGTGGTGCGGTTGACCCGTTCCTCGGTGGCAGCGAACGCGCACGCGGACTACGTCCGCACCGCCACCGCCAAGGGGTTGTCGCGGCCCCGGGTGGTGACGGTGCACATCTTGCGAAACTCGCTGATCCCCGTGGTGACCTTCCTGGGCGCGGACCTGGGCGCCTTGATGGGCGGAGCCATTGTGACCGAGGGCATCTTCAACATCCACGGCGTCGGCGGCGTGCTGTATCAGGCGGTCACCCGGCAGGAGGCGCCGACGGTGGTGTCCATCGTGACGGTGCTGGTGGGAATCTATCTGGTCACCAACCTGCTGGTGGACCTGCTGTACGCGGCCCTGGACCCAAGGATCCGCTATGGATGAGCACTCCGGCTTCTGGGGCGATACCTGGCGCAAGCTGCGCCGGCGGCCGAAGTTCTTCGTCGCCGCTGCCCTGATCCTGTTCGTCGTTGGGGTGGCGGCGTTTCCGGCGTTGTTCACCGAGGTCGACCCCAGCTATGCCGATCCCGCCCAGAGCCTGCTCGGGCCGTCGTCGATGCACTGGTTCGGCACCGATCTGCAGGGCCACGACATCTACGCGCGCACCGTCTACGGAGCGCGCGCCTCGGTCTCGGTCGGGCTGGGCGCCACGCTGGTGGTGTTCGTCGTCGGGGGAGCGTTGGGGGCGCTCGCCGGCTTCTACGGCGGCTGGGTCGACGCGGTGGTCTCCCGCGTCACCGACGTGTTCTTCGGATTGCCGCTGCTGTTGGCCGCCATCGTGCTGATGCAGGTCTTGCACCACCGCACCGTGTGGACGGTGATCGCCATCCTGGCCCTGTTCGGCTGGCCGCAGATCGCCAGGATCGCCCGCGGTGCGGTGCTCGAGGTCCGCGCCAGTGATTATGTGCTGGCCGCGAAGGCTTTGGGGTTGAACAGGTTTCAGATTTTGGTGCGCCACGCGGTGCCCAACGCGCTGGGCCCGGTGATCGCGGTGGCGACCATCGCGCTGGGCATCTTCATCGTCACCGAGGCGACGCTGTCCTACCTCGGGGTCGGGCTGCCGACGACGGTGGTGTCGTGGGGTGGCGACATCAACGTCGCGCAAACCCGGCTGCGGGCCGGTTCGCCGATCCTGTTCTATCCCGCCGGCGCCCTGGCGATTACGGTGCTCGCGTTCATGATGATGGGTGACGCCCTGCGCGACGCCCTCGACCCGGCGTCGCGGGCGCTGCGCGCATGAGCACGCACGGGGCGCCGCTGCTGTCGGTCGAGGGCCTGGAGGTCCGGTTCGGAGCGAACGCGCCCGTCGTGTGCGGCGTGGACCTGACCGTGCTGCGCGGTCAGACCGTCGCGGTGGTCGGCGAATCCGGATCCGGGAAATCCACGACGGCCGCCGCGATCCTCGGCCTGCTTCCGCCCGGCGGCCGAATCTCGGCCGGCCGCATCGTGTTCGACGGCCGCGACATCGCCGGCGCCGACCAGCGGCTGTTGCGCTCGATCAGGGGCCGGGCCATCGGCTACGTGCCACAAGACCCGATGACCAACCTCAACCCCGTGTGGAAGGTCGGTTTCCAAATCCGGGAAGCGTTGCGGGCGAACACCGATACCCGCGAGACGCGGCGCCGGGCAATTGAGTTGCTGGCCGAGGCGGGCATGCCGGATCCGGTCAAACAGGTCGGCCGGTATCCGCATCAGCTGTCCGGCGGCATGTGCCAGCGCGCGCTGATCGCTATCGGGCTGGCCGGACGGCCCAAGCTGCTCATCGCCGACGAGCCGACGTCTGCGCTCGACGTCACCGTGCAACGGCAGGTGCTCGACCACTTGCAGGGGCTCACCGACCAACTCGGCACCGCGCTGCTGCTGATCACCCACGACCTGGCGCTCGCCGCCGAACGGGCCGAGTCGGTGATCGTCGTCCATCGCGGCGTGGTGGTGGAATCCGGTGCGGCGCAAGCTATCCTGCGGGAGCCCCGACACGAATACACCCGACGGCTGGTGGCCGCCGCCCCGTCGCTGACACCGGCACCGTCCCGCACCCGGGCGGAGCCCGCCGAGGACATCCTCGTCGCCTCGGAACTGACCAAGGTCTACCGGGAGGCGGGCGGGGCGCCCTGGCGGCGGTCGGAGTTTCGTGCCGTCGACGCGGTGTCGTTTCGGCTGCGCCGCGCGAGCACCCTGGCGATCGCGGGCGAGTCGGGGTCGGGGAAGTCGACGCTGGCGCGGATGGTGCTGGGTCTGTTGCGACCCACCTCGGGCACCGTGGTTTTCGACGGCACCAGGATCGACGACGCGTTGGACCGCGAAGCGGCGCTGGCGTTTCGCCGGCGCGTGCAGCCGGTGTTCCAAAACCCTTACAGCAGTTTGGATCCCATGTATTCGGTGTTTCGCGCCATCGAGGAGCCGCTGCGGATCCACCGCGTCGGTGATCGCAAGCAGCGCGAGCGGGCGGTGCGCGAGCTCGTCGACCACGTCGCGCTGCCGTCGTCGGTGTTGCGCCGGTTGCCCCGCGAACTGTCGGGCGGCCAACGGCAGCGGGTGGCGATCGCGCGGGCGCTGGCGCTGCGGCCGGAGGTGCTGGTGTGCGACGAGGCCGTTTCGGCGCTCGACGTGCTCGTGCAGGCGCAGATCCTCGACCTGCTGGCCGACCTGCAGGCCGAGTTGGGCCTGACCTACCTGTTCATCAGCCACGACCTGGCGGTCATCCGGCAGATCGCCGACGACGTCCTGGTGATGCGGGCCGGCCGGGTGGTGGAGCAGGCGCCCACCGAGGAGCTGTTCACCCGGCCCGCCCACGAGTACACCCGCCGGTTGTTGGAGGCAATTCCCCGTCCCCGATAGGTTGGCAACCTGTGACCGCTGACCCCCTGGCCCCGCTGCTGGCACTTCCCGGCGTCGCCGAGGCCAGCGACCGGGCCCGCGACGCGCTGGGCCGCGCCCATCGCCACCCGGCCAACCTGCGGCGCTGGCCGGTGACGGCCGCCGAAGCGGCATTGCGCGCGGCGCGCGCGTCCTCGGTGCTCGATGGCGGTCCGGTGCGGCTGGACGATCTGGCGGACGCCGCGCAGGTCAGCGAGCCGGTTTTCGGCGGGGCGCTGCGGGTGGCCCAGGCGCTGGAGGGCGGGGGAGGGCCGTTGGTCGGGATCTGGCAACGCGCGCCGTTGCAGGCGCTGGCCCGCCTGCACGTGCTCGCGGCGGCCGATCAGGTCGACGAGGATCGGCTCGGGCGTCCTCGGCCCGACGCCGAGGTTGGGCCGCGGCTGGAGTTGCTGGCGGAATTGGTGACGGGCCGTACGTCCGCGCCGGCACCGGTGGTGGCCGCCGTCGCGCACGGAGAGCTGATGACCCTCAAGCCGTTCGGCAGCGCCGACGGCGTGGTGGCGCGAGCCGTGTCGCGGCTGGTGACGATCGCCAGCGGGCTGGACCCGCACGGGCTGGGCGTGCCCGAGGTCAGTTGGATGCGGCAGCCGGCCGACTACCGCGACGCCGCACGCGGATTCGCCGACGGCACACCGGACGGCGTCGGCGCCTGGCTGGTGCTGTGTTGCCGAGCGCTTCAGGCCGGCGCGCAGGAGGCTTTGTCGATCGCCGAATCGCTGCCGAATCGATAGCCGATGGCACCGAAATCGGTGGCGCGTAATTTGTTTCACAAATGTAAAGCGGGCGACGTCCCGAATTATTCGGTCCGCCGCCCGCTAGCACGGAACTCGGTTACCAAGCGTGCATTTCTGGGCTGCGTGGGTTGGCCTCGGCGATCTTGCGATGCTTCCGGCTGCAACCCCACCCAAAGGGCCGTCGACGCCTTTCACTTTTCGCAATTACGCAGGCCCGCAACACTTCTGCCATTATCGCGGCTATGACTCCGCGTGGGTGCCGGGTTCCGTGCTGGGCGCCAGGTTCGGGAGAACGATCCTTCTCTTCCGGATCGACCTTGGCCTCACCGGGCTTCCGTGGTTCCTTTGTACTACTAGTCCACTAGCACATCAAGGCCTAAATGCGAAGCAAAAATCTATTGCCCGAATTGCATGTTTGCTGCGCGGCTAAAAGGCGAAGCGGCGCAGCAACGAGTATGTGACCGCGCCGGCGGCGAGCGCCGTGACGCCAACTGCGGCGGTAGTCGCGATCGCGGCGCCCGAGGGTGCCGGGATCCGGTCGCGCAGCGACACCGGGCGGGAAAACATCAACACGGGCCAACCGCGCTCGGCGGCTTCTTTGCGCAAGGCGCGGTCCGGATTGACCACGCTGGGGTGGCCGACGGTCTCGAGCATCGGCAGGTCGGTGATCGAGTCGGAATAGGCGTAGCAGTGCTCCAGCGGGTAGCCCTCGCGCGCGGCCAGCTCGCGGATCGCTTGCACCTTGCCTTCGCCATAGCAGTAGAACGCGATCTCGCCGGTGTACTTGCCGTCGTCGACGACCATCCGGGTCGCCATCGCGTGCGTGGCGCCGAGCGCCCGGGCGATGGGCGCCACGATCTCCTCCCCGGACGCCGAGACGACGACGACGTCGCGGCCGCAGAGTTTGTGCGCGGCGATGAGGTCCGCGGCTTCCGCGAACACCAGCGGGGTGACGATGTCGTGCAGCGTCTCGTTGACGATCGACTTGACCTGTTCCACGTCCCAACCGGCGACCATGTTCGTCATGTGGATGCGCATCCGGTCCATCTGGTCATGATCAGCACCGGAGAGCAGATAGATGAACTGGGCGTAGCTGGACTTGAGCACGGCGCGGCGGTTGAGCAGTCCCTGGTTGAAGAAGGGTTTGCTGAAAGCCAGCGTGCTGGACTTGGCGATGATGGTTTTGTCCAGGTCGAAGAAGGCGGCTGTGCGGGCGCGAGGAGCGGTGGTTGCAGGTGTTTCCGGTGAGGTTTGCTGCCGCGCGGCCGAGTCGGAGACGGTCACCGATCCAGCATAGGTCGGCGGTCCGACGGCGCCGTGGAGTTAGGCCCAAAACGGCCGCTCACGAAGGGCCCAAGAACATACTCTCGGTATTTTTGCGGCTCAACGCACCTTTCGTAAGAACAACTACTTGCGTTAGTGCGGACTGTCATGTGTATAGTAAGCATTACTCGGCCTGAGCCGAGGGTGCATCAGCCCGACCCCCCGGGGCTGATACACGACGACCCTCGCCTCCTCCCCCCCTGGCGGGGGTCGTCCCTTTTCTGGGGTAAGTTTTCCCGCCGCAATCGGGCGTGACGCATTGGCCGCCGGGCGTTGCGGGAAAGCGTCCCATCCGCCCCGGCCGAGCTCCCGGGCGACGCGTTTGTACACACTCGCGTCTCTATCCCCAAATCCGGCTTTGGGACTGGTGTGCCAAGGTCACGGCCCCGCAAGGTGGGTTGGTGACGAGCAACATCCGCCCGAAAGCGGCGGCTTCATCGGGCGTGCTGGCGGTGCTGGCGGACCCGGAGTTGCGCGACGAATTGGATCGGGTGGCCGCCGCGGTCGGCGTTCGGGTGGTCCACGCCGGCGGGTCCGCGGTGGGCCGGAAGGCATGGTCGGCCGCCGCCGCGGTGGTGTTGGATGGGTCGGCGGCGGAGCGGTGCGGGCGGGCGGTGCTGCCGAGGCGCGCCCATGTCACAGTCCTGACGATCGCCGAACCTTCGACAGCGACCTGGGCGGCGGCCGTCACGGTCGGTGCTGAACACGTTCTAAAGCTGCCCGACCAAGAGCGCGAGTTGATCGGCGAGCTCGCTGAGGCCGGCGAAGCCGCGCGCGACGACACCCCGCGCGGCGAAGTCGTCGCCGTCATCGGGGGCTGCGGCGGAGCCGGCGCGTCGGTGCTCTCGGTCGCGGTCGCGCAGGCCGCCGGCGACGCCCTGCTGATCGACCTCGACCCGTGGGGCGGCGGCATCGACTTGCTGGTGGGCGCCGAGAGCACACCCGGGGTGCGCTGGCCCGACCTGGCGCTGCAGGGTGGCCGGCTCAACTGGCCGGCCGTGCGCGAGGCGCTGCCGCGGCACGGCGGAATCAGCCTGCTGTCCGGCACCCGGCGCGGGTCCGAGGTGGGCGGCGCGGCGGTGGACGCCGTCGTCGACGCCGGGCGCCGCGGCGGCGTCACCGTGGTCTGCGACCTTCCCCGCCGCCTCACCGACGCAACGCAGGCCACGCTGGACGCCGCCGACCTCGTCGTCGTGGTCACCCGCTGCGACGTGCGCGCTTGCGCGGCGGCCGCGGCCATGGGCCCGACGCTCGCCGCGATCAATCCCAATCTCGGGCTGGTCGTGCGGGGCCCCTCGCCGGGCGGATTACGGGCGGCCGAGATCGCCGACGTCACCGGCCTGCCGCTGCTCGCGTCGATCAGGGCCGAGCCGCAACTGGTCCGGCAGCTGGAGCGCGGCGGCCTGCGGTTGGGACGCCGCGGTCCGCTCACCGCGGCGGCCCGCCGGGTGCTCGCGGTGCTGCCCGCGGGGCGGAAGGGGCTGGCGGCGTGAGCGGCTCGCTGATTGAGCGGGTGCGCGAGCGGTTGGCAGCCGAATCGGTCCCGCTGCGGCCGAGCGTGGTGGCCGCAGCGATCCGGGCCGAGTCCGGCGGGATGCTCGGCGATACCGAGGTCCTGGCCAACCTGCGCTTGCTGGAAACCGAGCTGACCGGTGCCGGCATCCTCGAACCGCTGTTATGCGCGGACAGCACCACCGACGTCCTGGTGACCGCGCCCGACGCGGTCTGGGTCGACGATGGAAACGGGTTGCGGCGCAGCGGCATTCGGTTCGCCGACGAGGCGGCGGTGCGGCGCCTGGCGCAGCGGCTGGCGCTGGCCGCCGGCCGGCGCCTCGACGACGCCCAGCCCTGGGTGGACGGCCAGCTGACCGGCATCGGCGCCGGCGGGTTCGCGGTGCGCTTGCACGCGGTGCTGCCGCCCGTCGCGGCCGGCGGCACCTGCCTGTCGCTGCGCGTATTGCGCCCGGCCACTCAGGATTTGGCGGCCCTGACCGCGGCGGGCGCGATCGATCCGCGGGCCGGAGCGCTGATCGGCGACATCATCGCCGCACGGTTGGCGTTCCTGGTGAGCGGAGGCACCGGCGCCGGCAAGACCACCCTGCTCGCCGCAATGTTGGGCGCCGTGCCGGCCACCGAACGGATCGTCTGCGTCGAGGACGCCGCCGAGCTCGCGCCCCGGCATCCGCATCTGGTCAAGCTGGTCGCGCGCTGCCCCAACGTCGAAGGCGTCGGCGAGGTCGCCGTGCGTGAACTCGTCCGGCAGGCGTTGCGGATGCGGCCCGACCGCATCGTGGTGGGCGAGGTCAGGGGCGCCGAGGTGGTCGATTTGCTGGCGGCGCTGAACACCGGCCACGACGGCGGCGCGGGCACGGTGCACGCCAACAATCCGGGCGAGGTTCCCGCCCGGCTGGAGGCGCTGGGCGCGCTCGGCGGCCTGGGCAGAGCGGCGCTGCACAGTCAGCTGGCCGCGGCGGTGCAGGTGCTGCTGCACGTCACTCGGGACCGGACCGGTCGCCGTCGGCTCGGCGAGATCGCCGTGCTGCGCCAGGTCGACGGGCAGGTGCGGGCGGTCACCGTGTGGCACGCCGACCGGGGCATGACGGACGACGCGGGCGACCTGCATCGCCTGCTGCGCGGCCGGATGCCGGCATGACCGGCCTCGCGGTTGGCGCGCTGCTGTTATCCCTTGCGCTGCTGGTGCTTCCGTCGACATCGCGGGGCCGGCTGCCGAGACCGGCGCGGGTTCGCCGCCCCCCGGCCGCTGGGGGCGCGGTTGCCTGCGTCGCCTGCGCGCTTGCCGCGGCCGCCGTCGTGCTGCTGTCCTGGACGGCGGTCCTTGCCGCGGGGGTGATCGGCGCGACGGTGGTCGTGCGTTACCGACGTCGCCGCCGGATCCGCCGGGCCGTGAATGAGGGCCGGGCCCTGGAAACCGCCCTCGACGTACTGGTCGGCGAGCTGCGGGTGGGGGCGCACCCGGTGCACGCGTTCAACGTCGCCGCCGAGGAAACCATTGGGGCGGTCGGCACGTCGCTGCGGGCGGTTGCGGCGCGGGCCCGATTGGGCGCGGACGTCACGGCCGGCCTGCGGGCCGCGGGAGGATCGTCGACGCTGCCCGCGCAGTGGGATCGGCTCGCGGTGTGCTGGCAGCTGGCCAGCGACCAGGGGCTGGCGATCGCCACCCTGATGCGCGCCGCGCAGCGCGATATCGCCGAGCGGCAACGCTTTTCGGCTCGCGTGTCCTCGGGCATGGCCGGGGCGCGCGCCACGGCGACGATACTGGCGGCCCTGCCGGTGCTCGGTGTGCTGTTGGGTCAGTTGATCGGGGCGCGACCGCTGAGCTTTCTGCTGGACGGGCACGTTGGGGGCTGGCTGCTGGTGATCGGTTCGATGCTGTCCTGCGGGGGGCTGCTGTGGTCGGACCGCATAACGGATCGGGTCGGCGCATGACTACCGCACTGCTGCTCGCCGCTGCGCTGTGGATCGGCCCCGGCCCCTCGGCGGTCCGGGCGCGTGCCGGAATCCAGGCCGGCGGCCAATTTCGGGGGAGGTCGCCGCGCCGCGGCCCGGACCCGCTGGCGGTCGCCTCCAGCCTCGACGTGCTGGCCGTATGCCTGGAAGCCGGCATGGCGGTGTCGACGGCAGCGGCCGCGACCGCCCCGTCCGCACCGCCGAGGCTGGCCGGGGTGTTGCGCCGCGCCGCGGACATGTTGGCGCTTGGCGCCGATCCTGCTGTGGCATGGGCGGTTCCGCCGACCGGGTCAGTCGACCCGCAAATCGATGCCCTGCTGCGGCTGGCGCGGCGTTCGGCCGCGTCGGGCGCGGCGCTGGCCCGCGGCGTCGCCGAGTTGGCCGATCAATCCCGCCACGAGTCCGCACACGCGGCGACCGCGGCCGCCGAGCGGGCCGGGGTGCTGATCGCCGGGCCGCTCGGGCTCTGTTTCTTGCCGGCATTCGTCTGCCTGGGCATCGTCCCGGTGGTCGCGGGGCTGGCCGGTGACGTCTTGCAATCGGGCCTGCTGTGAAAGAAAGGGAAGGCATTGATAGTCAACAAGTTTCGCGCGCTCCTGGCGCGGGTGGTCGTGCTGGCGACAGACGAGTCGGGCATGTCGACGGTCGAATACGCTATCGGCACCATCGCCGCGGCCGCGTTCGGCGCGATCCTCTACACCGTGGTCACCGGCGACTCGATCGTCTCGGCGCTGACGAACATCATCGGTCGCGCGCTCAACACCAAGGTCTAGCGGGCTGTGCGGGCGCGAGCACCGTTGAGGCGGCGCTGGCGATCGCCACGCTGGTCGTGGTGCTGGTGCTGTGCCTGGCCGGGGTCACCGCGGTGTCGATGCAGGTGCGCTGCGTCGATGCGGCCCGCGAGGCGGCCCGGCTGGCCGCGCGCGGCGACGAGCGCTCGGCCCTCGACGCCGCCCGGCGGATCGCGCCCGTCGGCTCGCGGGTCCAGGTGCGCCGGGACGGCGATTTCCTGGTGGCCACCGTGGTGGCGCGCTCGAACCTGTTGCCCTCGTTGGACATTGCAGCCAAGGCGGTCTCGGCGGCCGAGCCCGGCCGATGATCGCGGCTCAGCGACGGTACTCGCCGCCGCGATGGTGGGGGTGCTGCTCTCGGTCGCCTTGGCGGGCACCTATGTCGGCTCTGTGGTGGTGGCGCGTCACCGGGCGCAGGCGGCGGCGGACCTGGCCGCCTTGGCCGCGGCGGCCGGGCTTCCCTCCGGGGCTGCGGCGGCGTGCGCCCGCGCGACGGTGGTGGCGCGCGAGATGCGGGTCGACGACGCGCGGTGTGCGGTCGACGATCTCGACGTCGTCGTGACCGTCGAGGTGCGTGTCGCCTTCGCCGGCACGGCGCGGGCGGCCGCGCGGGCGGGCCCCGCCGGTACCGGCTAGGCCGTCTCGCCCGGTGTTGTCGTGAGCCCCGCGGCGGAGACTTCCTCGTCGGTCGGCAACCGCAGCGCGACCAGCCCGGCGAACGTGTCGGGTTCGAGTTCCACCCTGTTGACGGTGACGTGCACGGGCACCCAGTCGTCGTCGTGGCCCCGCATGCGCAGCACCCGGCTGGTCGGGCCCTCGACGAATTCTTTTGTCATGGAGGACTGTAGGTGCTCGTCGTCTGGGTGGACCTTCGGCCGGTCCGTTTTGCTCCCGCGCCAGTCGTAGAACGGGCACGGCTCGTCGAGCCATTTGAGCAGCGCCCAGTTGTCCAGGTCGACGAGCGCCCGGTGGACTCCGGCCTGGGCCAGTCCGTTCAGGATCCGTTGCGCGAGATCGTCCGTGGACACCATCGGGCCCTTGAGTACCGAGCGCCAGTTCATCGCCCGGGCGATCAGGTGGTCGCGGCCGTCCGGCCCGGGCTCCACGGCGGTGCGGGCGACGAAGCCGATCCGAATGGGATTGCCCTGCCAATCGGTGACATCCCAAGTGCTGCAGATTGTTTGGTCGGGCTTGGCTCGAACCGCCATGGCGAGGACCTTGGTTTCGTTCGGGTTGAGCTCTCGCGAGGGAAGGTCTTCCGCGAAGGCACGGCCGAAGGTGACTTCGACGTCGGGATTCTTGCCGCTGTTGGTCAGCGATTGCCGGGTATCGGTGGCCACACCGAGGGTGAGGTCCCACTTCAGCGGGCCGGGGATCGGCCGTTCGGACGGCTCCGCGTCGGCCGGCCCGGTCCACACGTGCACCCCGTGAATCTGTCCGTCGGACATCACCACCGGCTCCGTGCGGATGACACGGTCGCGCTTGGTGGTGATGCTGGTCAGGCTCTGGCCGGTCTGCACCGACTCGGCGATCGCCGTCCGGACGGCCGCGAGATGCGGGCTGCGGCGCAGGAACGTCGTGATCGGGATGAGGTTTTTGAGTTGGCGACCCTGCGCGACGACGGCGGGTTCGCCGCCCAACGTCTCCACGAGCAACCAGTCGTGGGCCATGGGCGCATTTTACGGCGGTGCGCCGGCCGTCAACGCCCGCGCTGGACCGCCGCCGCCGGGATTGCGTATTCGCCCGTTGGTCGCCCCGCGCGGTGGTACGTTGAAGTTTCTTCAGCAGTGAGGAATGGCGCCCATCACGACGCATGTTCGTGGAGGTCGACCGTTGAGGGGTCGGTCGCCGTCCCGGTATTGCCTGGCGTAAACCGCCGCCCGACCTTCGTACGCTGCCGTCGTTACGGCAACCCGTCCAACCCATTCAGCCCCAGCAGCCGGCCGCCATTTCCGCCCGCGCCGGCGTTGCCGGCGATGGGGCCCGTCCCGCCATTGCCACCGTTGCCGCCGTCGCCGACGACGACGGCGTTGCCGCCGGCACCGCCCTGGCCGCCGCTGCCGGTGCCGCCCTGTCCACCGGACCCGCCGGCACCCCCGTCGCCCAACAGCAGCCCGCTGGTGCCGCCGCCTCCGCCGCTACCCCCGTTGGTAGTTCCGGTTCCGCCCGCACCGCCGGCGCCGCCGAACCCGAACAGCCCGGCCGCGTTGCCGCCCATTCCGCCGGCGCCGCCCGAGGTGGCAAAGCTGCCGCCACCGGCCCCGCCGGCACCGCCGAACCCGAACAGGCCTCCGCCGGCGCCGCCGTGCCCGCCCGCACCGCCGGCGCCCAGGTTGGCGCCCTGGGTGAATCCGCCGTTCCCGCCCTGGCCGCCGCCGCCGAACAGCAGGCCGGCATTGCCACCGGCTCCGCCGGCCCCGCCCGCGTCATTGCTGCCGTAGCCGCCGTCTCCGCCGGCCCCGCCGGATCCGCCCAACAGGCCGGCGTTGCCGCCCTTGCCACCGGCCCCGCCGGCGTCGATGCCGAACCCACCGGCACCGCCCGCGCCGCCCGCGCCGTGGCCAACCAGCGCGCCGAGCAGCCCGCCGGTTCCGCCGTTCCCGCCGGCGCCGCCGTTGCCGCCGGTGCTACCGCCGCCGACGCCCCCGGTCCCGCCGGCGCCGAAGATTCCGCCCGCCCCGCCGGCGCCGCCGGTGCCGCCGGCGCCCTGGGTGCTCGGTCCGCCTGCTCCGCCGAATCCGCCGGTGCCGGACAGCCAACCGCCGGCCCCGCCCGCCCCGCCGGCCCCGCCGGTGCCTCCGGGGGTGCTCGCGCCGGCGCCTCCCGTGCCGCCGGCGCCCAGCAGCCCGGCGGAGCCGCCGGCCCCGCCCGGGTTGCCGGTGCCCGTCGCGCCGGATCCGCCAGCCCCGCCGTCGCCGAGCAGCCAGCCGCCGGCCCCGCCGTGGGCCCCGCTGCCCGCAGCGCCGGGCGTGCCGTTGCCGATCAACGGGCGCCCGGTGAAGGTCTGGAATGGCGCGTTGACGGCGTTCAGTACCTGCTGTTGCGCGGCGTGCAGCGGCGAGGTGGGAGCCGGAGCGTTGAATCCGTCGAGGCCCAACAGCTGCCCACCGATTCCGCCGACGCCGGTGGCTCCCGCGGCCGGGCCGGTCCCGCCGACGCCGGCGTTGCCGCCGTCGCCGATCAGCACCGCGTTGCCGCCGGTCCCGCCGCTGCCGCCGGCGCCGTTGGGGCCCTGGCCGCCACCCCCACCGGCGCCGCCGTTACCGAGGAGCAGGCCGCCCCGGCCGCCGGTCCCGCCGGTGCCGCCGGTGCCGGCAAGGTTGGCGTCGCCGCCGGCTCCGCCGATGCCGCCGAAGCCGAGTAGGCCGGCCTTGCCGCCCGCCCCACCGTCGCCGCCGTTCGCCACTTCGCCGAACCCGCCGGCGCCGCCGGCCCCGCCGCTGGAGAAGAGCAGACCCGCGTTGCCGCCGGCGCCACCGTGGCCTCCAGGGGCCCCGCCGATGCTCGCGCCGCCGGCCCCGCCGGCGCCGCCCTGGCCGAACAGGAGGCCGGCGTTGCCGCCGGGTCCGCCCGCGCCGCCGTTGAGTCCCCCGGCCCCGCCGGCGCCACCGGCTCCAGCGATCAGCCCGCCATGGCCGCCCGCGCCCCCGGCACCCGCTCCGCCTGTTCCGAAGCCGCCGGCCCCACCGGCACCGCCGCTGCCGCCGAGAAGCCCGCCGGTCCCGCCGGCCCCGCCCATTCCGCCAACGCCGGTATTGCTGGCGCCGCCGACCCCGCCGATCCCGCCCGCGCCCAGCAGCCCGCCGGCGCCGCCGGCCCCGCCGGCCCCGCCGTTCCCCGTGACACCGGTGGCGAACCCGCCGGCCCCGCCGGCCCCGGCGTGGCCCCACAGCCAGCCGCCGGCCCCGCCCGGACCGCCCGCGCCGGCATTCCCGGTCGAGGAGCTGCCGCCGGCCCCGCCGGCACCCCCGGCGCCCAACAGCCCGGCCGCGCCGCCGGCCCCGCCGTTTTGGCCCGTGCCGGGCCCGCCCGAACCGCCGGCGCCGCCGTCGCCCAGCAACCATCCGCCGGGTGCGCCCGGCGCCCCGGTGCCCGGGGTCCCGTTGGCGCCGTTGCCGATCAGCGGGCGACCGGTGAAGGTCTGAAACGGCGCGTTGATCGCGTTGAGCAGTTGCTGCTCCACCGCCTGCAAGGGCGAGGCGTTGGCGGCCTCGGTGACGGCGTACTGGGCGGCGCTGCCGGTGAGGGCGCGCACGAATTGCTCGTGAAACGCCGCCGTCTGCGCGCTGATCGCCTGATAGACCTCGGCATGTCCGGAAAGCAGCACCGCGATCGCCGCGGACACCTCGTCCTCGGCGGCGGGCAGCAATGCCGTAGTGGGCAGTGCCGCAGTCACATTCGCCGCGTTGAGCCGCGAGCCGATCCCGGCCAGATCCGTTGCCGCCGCCGCCACGAATTCCGGTACCGCGTTCACAAACGACATCCGACACCTCCGACAGGCCCCGGCATCCCGGGCGGCTTCGATTTCGACGCGCGATAAAACGCTAGAAAGCTAAACATGTCGAGTTTTCGTGATCAAGACTTTTCAGGCGTTTCGGATTAATCGTTATAAAGATCGTTCGGCGCCCTTTTGATCGGCCCCATTCGGGCGATCCGGTCGCGTCACGTCTTTGGCGGATTCGTGACGAAAAACGTTCGCCAGGGGGCGCCGGTGGGGACGCACAAGCGGACGCCGCTCGTCAGGGGGCCTGCGTACGCGGCTCCATCGGGGTGCCCCGCGACCCCGGCGTCGGAGGCGTGATGCGGCCGCTCGATGAATTGCAGTCAGCGTTTCGCTATGGGCGCGTCAATTATGAATACATTTTTGTTTGACCCGAAAGCATTAATCGAAGCCGCCACCCAATTCGGCCAGCACCAGCCGCAGCACAAGTACCGCACCGGCCTTGTCCAGTGGATCGTTGCCATTGCCGCATTTGGGGGATTGCACGCACGACGGGCATCCGCTCGGGCATTCGCACGCCTGTATCGCCGCGGCCGTCGCGCCCAGCCAGGTGCGGGCCCGGCGGAAGCCGCGCTCGGCGAATCCCGCCCCGCCCGGGTAGCCGTCGTAGACGAAGACGGTGGGCAGCCCGTCGGGACCGATCGCGGTGGACAGGCCGCCGATGTCACCGCGGTCGCAGCTGGCCACCAGCGGCAGCAGGCCGATCGCCGCGTGCTCGGCGGCGTGCAGTGACCCGGGGACGCGAGGTGCATCAATGCCGTTGCGCAGCAAGGCATCCGGCGCGATCGTGTACATGGCAGCGGTGGTGGGCAGCACGTGCTCGGGCATGTCGAGCTCGATGAAGTCGATCACCTCCCCGGACAACCGGCGACGCAGGTAGCCCACCACCCGATGGGTGACCCGGACCGGCACCAAACCCAGGGTGACGGGCCCGAAGGTCGACCGCTCGCCGCTGCCGGTGACCACGATGTCGGTGAGTTCGCGCGCGAACGTCGCATACCCGGGATCCTCGGCGTGCACGAAGGCGATCGCGTCCTCGGTGTCCAGGGAGTCGACGACGTAGGTCTCGCCCTGATGCAGGTACACCGCCCCGGGATGCACCGTGGCCGGGGCCCGATCCACGCCGGTGCTACCCAGCAACCGCCCGGTGTCGGCCTCGACGATGACGATCTGGCCGCCGGCCGAGCCGCGGATATCCACCGCCCCGTGTGGTTGTATCCCGGCGGCGGGGAAGTACTTTGCGTTGCGCCGCCGCAGCAGGCCGTCGTCGATCAGGCCCTGGACCACCTCGATGGCGCCGAAATCCCGGATCTCGGTTTCGTCCAGCGGCATTTCGGTTGCGGCGCAAAGGAGTTGGGGCCCCAGGATGTAGGGGTTGGCGGGATCGATGACGACCCGCTCGACCGGCTTGTCCAGCAGCGCGGCCGGGTGGTGGACCAGGTAGGTGTCCAGCGGGTCGTCGCGGGCGATCAGCACGACCAGCGCGCCCTGGCCCCGTCGGCCCGACCGCCCGGCCTGCTGCCAGAACGAGGCGACCGTCCCCGGAAATCCGGCGAGCACCACCGCGTCCAGTCCGGCGATGTCGACGCCGAGCTCCAGCGCGTTCGTGGTGGCCAGTCCGCGGAGCCGCCCCTCGGCCAGGGCGCGCTCCAGCGCGGTGCGATCCTCGGCGAGATAGCCGGCCCGATACGACGCGACCTTCGACGACAGGTCCGGGGCGACGTCCTCGAGCCGTGCCCGCGCGCCCAGCGCGGTCAATTCGGCCGCGCGGCGCGATCGGACGAACGTCAGCGTCTGCGCACCCTCGGCGATGAGGTCGGCCATCACCCGCGCCGCCTCGGCGCCGGCGGACCGGCGCACCGGCGCACCGTTCTCGCCCGTCAGATCGGCCCGCAACGCGGGCTCCCACAACGCCACGGTCCGCGCGCCCTGCGGCGAACCGTCCTCGGTGACCTCCGCGACCGGACGGCCGATGAGCTCGGCGGCCGTCGCGCCCGGCGAATCGGTGGTCGCGCTGGCGAACACCACGGTCGGGTTGGCGGAGTAGCGCTCGCACAGCCGCAACAGCCGGCGCAGGACCATCGCCACATTCGAGCCGAAAACCCCACGGTAGTAATGGCATTCGTCGACGATCACGAAGCGGAGGCCACGCAACAGCACGGCCCAGCGGGCATGGTTGCGCAGGATCGACAGATGGATCATGTCCGGGTTGGAAAACAGCCATCGCGAGCGTTCGCGCGCGAAGCGTCGCACCTCGGCGGGGCTGTCGCCGTCGTAGGCGGTGGGCGCGACGTCACGCAGCCGGGGCACGGCCGCGGTCAGCGCGTGCGCGGTGCGCAACTGGTCGTGGCCCAGCGCCTTGGTCGGCGACAGGTAGAGCACCCGGGCGCGCGGGTCCGTCGCCAGCGCGTTGAGGACGGGAAGCTGATAGGCCAACGACTTGCCCGATGCGGTGCCGGTGCTGATCACCACATGGCGTCCGGCGTGGGCCAGTTCGGCGGCCTGGAACTGGTGCGACCACGGCGCCTCGACGCCCCGCTCGGCGAACGCGCGCACGACGTCGGGCTCGGCCCACTCCGGCCAGCCGTGCGGCCGGCCGGTGCGCGCGGGCAGCTCGGCGACGTGGCGCAGCGGACGCTCACCCGCCGCCGTTCCGGCGAGCGCGACGGCCAGCAGGTCGGCGCCGAAACTCGCCACGTGACACCCTCCCAGCATCCGACTAAGAATCCGTTAAGACGCAAGTCTGTCGCGGACGCGACGAACATGGTTGACTGATTGCGGTCGCAGCTTCTGTGTTCGTGTAAAACTTTCGCAGGAACAACGTTGCGGCCGCGGTTCCTGCGAGGTTATCGGTCGGGTGAAGTTCCGGCGACTACGCGAGGCATGGCGGTCGCAGCAGGCCCGGGGCATCGAAAGGCGGTGCCCCGCACCCATAAGAAAAGGAAAGATCGAGAGATGCCACAGGGAACTGTGAAGTGGTTCAACGCGGAGAAGGGCTTCGGGTTCATTGCGCCTGAAGACGGATCCGCAGATGTTTTTGTCCACTACACGGAGATCCAGGGTTCGGGCTTCCGCACCCTTGAAGAAAACCAGAAGGTCGAGTTCGAGATCGGCCACAGCCCTAAGGGCCCCCAGGCCACCGGAGTCCGCTCCGTCTGAGACGAGCAGCTTCTCCGAGGAAACCCCCCGCGCAACTCCGCCCAGCGGAACCCGCCGGGGGGTTTTCGCTTTCCGTTTAGAGCGCCTGAAGGCGTGGACGGCCGACCTGGCCTACTGTCGTTGGCGTGAGCCAGCTTTCCTTCTTCACAGCGGAGTCGGTGCCGCCCGCGGTCGCCGATCTCTCGGGGGTGCTGGCGTGCTCCGGTCAGATCGTCGTGGTCGGCGCCCCGTCCAAGGGTGAGGTGCAGGGCGCGCGGCTCTCGGTCGTCGTGGACCAGCCGTGGCGGGCCAGTGCGCTGGCCGACATGATCCGCGAGGCGGGCCTGGCGCCCGAGATCGGCCGCACCGACGAGGACACCCCCTTGGTGCGGACGGCCGTGACCCCCGCGTTGGTCACGCTGGCCGCCGAATGGACCCGCGGCGCGGTCAAGACGGTGCCCCCGCGGTGGCTGCCCGGGCCGCGGGAACTGCGGGCCTGGACGCTGGCGGCCGGCAACCCGGAGGGCGAGCACTATCTGCTCGGGCTGGATCCGCACGCGCCCGACACCCATTCCCCGCTGGCGTCGGCGCTGATGCGCGTCGGGATCGCGCCCACCCTGATCGGCACGCGCGGCGGCCGGCCGGCGCTTCGTATCAGCGGCCGTCGCAGGCTATCGCGCCTGGTAGAGAACGTGGGGGAACCGCCGGAGGCCGCCGAAGCGTTGCCGCTGTGGCCGCGGGTCTAGCCGCGCTTTAGGACCCGTTTTTGGGCAAGCCGGTTTGCGCAGTCCCGCCCGAGGGTGCGAAATTGTCAGGTGCCCTGCATGCGAGGGAACGGTCGCGTACCTGATTTCACCGGAATTTCGGACGCTGGCCTGTCATTCTTCCTGCAGGGCGGTCTCGCAAGGGGGCCGAGATAAGAGATGGAGCGTAAGCGCAGTTGGCTGACCCGAAGCTAAAGGACCGCGTCAGCGGCGGAAATGGGATCCGTAGGCGGCTCGTCATCGTCGAGTCGCCGACGAAGGCGCGCAAACTGGCCGGCTACCTGGGTTCCAGCTACATCGTCGAATCCTCCCGAGGCCACATCCGCGACCTGCCCCGCGCGGCCGCCGACGTGCCGGCCAAGTTCAAGTCCGAGCCATGGGCCCGGCTGGGGGTCAACGTCGACGCCGACTTCGAGCCGCTCTACATCATCAGCCCGGAGAAGAAGAGCACGGTCAGCGAGCTCAAAGGCCTGCTCAAGGACGTCGACGAGCTCTACCTGGCCACGGATGGTGACCGCGAGGGCGAGGCCATCGCCTGGCACCTGCTGGAAACCCTCAAGCCGAACATCCCGGTCAAGCGGATGGTTTTCCACGAGATCACCGAACCGGCGATCTTGGAGGCCGCCGAAAACCCCCGTGACCTGGACATCGATCTGGTCGACGCGCAGGAGACGCGCCGCATCCTGGACCGGCTGTACGGCTACGAGGTCAGCCCGGTGCTGTGGAAGAAGGTGGCGCCCAAGCTGTCGGCCGGCCGCGTGCAGTCGGTGGCCACCCGCATCATCGTGCAGCGCGAGCGCGACCGCATGGCGTTCCGCAGCGCGTCGTACTGGGACATCGTCGCCCAGCTGGACGCCAGCGTCTCCGACCCGCAGGCCCAGCCGCCCACCTTCACCGCGCGGCTGTCCGGCGTGGACGGCCTGCGCGTCGCCACCGGCCGCGACTTCGACTCGCTGGGACAGCTCCGCAAGGCCGATGAGGTCGTGATCCTGGACGAGGCGGCCGCGACGGAGCTGGCCACAGGGTTGCGGGGCGCGCAGCTGTCGGTGACCTCGGTCGAGGAGAAGCCCTATACGCGGCGCCCGTACGCACCGTTCATGACGTCGACGCTGCAGCAGGAGGCCGGCCGCAAGTTGCGGTTCTCCTCCGAGCGCACGATGAGCATCGCCCAGCGCCTCTACGAGAACGGCTACATCACTTATATGCGCACCGACTCGACGACGCTGTCGCAGTCGGCGATCAACGCGGCGCGCAACCAGGCGCGCCAGCTCTACGGCGAGGAGTACGTCTCGCCGTCGCCGCGCCAGTACACCCGCAAGGTGAAGAACGCCCAGGAGGCGCACGAGGCGATCCGGCCCGCCGGGGAGACGTTCGCGACCCCCGACGCGGTGCGGCGCGAGCTCGACGGCGACGAGTTCCGGCTCTACGAGCTGATCTGGCAGCGCACGGTGGCCTCGCAGATGTCCGACGCGCGGGGCACCACGCTGAGCCTGCGGATCGGCGGCAGGTCCGGAGAACGCGACGTGATTTTCTCCGCGACGGGGCGCACCATCACGTTCGCCGGCTTCCTCAAGGCCTACGTGGAAACGGTCGACGAGCTGGCCGGCGGCGAGGCCGACGACGCCGAGCGCAGGCTGCCCCACCTGACCGAGGGGCAACGGTTGGAGGCCCTCGAGCTCACCCCGGACGGCCACGCCACCAACCCGCCCGCGCGCTACACCGAGGCCTCGCTGGTCAAGGCGCTCGAGGAGCTGGGCATCGGCCGGCCGTCGACCTACTCGTCGATCATCAAGACCATTCAGGACCGTGGCTACGTGTACAAGAAGGGCAGCGCCCTGGTGCCCTCGTGGGTCGCGTTCGCCGTGACCGGTCTGCTGGAGCAGCACTTCGGCCGGCTGGTCGACTATGGGTTCACCGCGGCGATGGAAGACGAGCTCGACGCGATCGCATCGGGCAACGAGCAGCGCACCACCTGGCTGAACAACTTCTACTTCGGCGGCGATCACGGCGTGCCGGAGTCGATAGCCCGCTCCGGTGGCCTGAAAAAGCTCGTCGGCGTCAACCTGGAGGGCATCGACGCGCGAGAGGTCAACTCCATCAAGGTGTTTGACGACGCGGAGGGCCGGCCCGTCTACGTCCGGGTGGGCAAGAACGGTCCCTACCTCGAACGCATCGTGACGGACGAGGACGGCGAGCCCACCCCGCAGCGGGCCAACCTCAACGACTCGCTGACCCCCGACGAGCTGACGCTGGAGGTGGCCGAGGAACTTTTCGCCACCCCGCAGGAGGGCCGCGTCCTGGGGATCGACCCGGAAACCGGTCACGAGATCGTCGCCAAGGACGGCCGGTACGGGCCGTACGTGACCGAGATCCTGCCCCCGCAGCCCGACGAGGACGAGGGGGGTGCCCCCGCCAAGAAGGGCAAAAAGCCGACCGGCCCCAAACCCCGCACCGGCTCGCTGCTGCGCAGCATGGACCTGCAGACGGTCACCCTCGAGGACGCGCTGAAGCTGTTGTCGCTGCCAAGGGTGGTCGGCACCGACCCCGAATCCGGTGAGCCGATCACCGCGCAGAACGGGCGCTACGGGCCATACCTCAAGCGGGGCAACGACTCTCGCTCGCTGGCGACCGAGGACCAGATCTTCGACATCACCCTCGAAGAGGCGCTGAAGATCTACGCCGAGCCCAAACGCCGTGGCAGGCAAGGCGCTTCGGCGCCGCCACTGCGCGAGCTGGGCACCGACCCGGCGTCGGGCAAGCCGATGGTGATCAAGGATGGCCGCTTCGGGCCGTACGTCACCGACGGCGAGACCAACGCCAGCCTGCGCAAGGGCGACGACGTGCTGTCGATCACCGACGAGCGCGCCGCCGAGCTGCTGGCCGACCGGCGGGCCCGCGGCCCGGCCAAGCGGCCCGCGAAGAAATCCACCCGCAAGGCCCCGGCGAAGCGGGCGACCAAGCGCTAACCGCGCACGTCGCTCGAGACCTCTTCATCCACAACGTCTTCCGGGGTGGCCAGCTTCACCGGCCGGGCCAGCTGGGTCGGTGCCGCGCGGCCGCGCAACTCGACGACCTCGCCCACGTCCCAGCACAACGCTTCGGCGTCCAACGCGCCGCTGACCGCGATCGCCGACGCGAGCACGTGCCCGGCCTCCAGCTTGGCCAGCTCGGTGAGCCGCGCGGCCTCATTGACCGGGTCGCCGATCACCGTGTACTCGAAGCGGGCCTGCGCGCCGATGTGGCCGGCGATGGCCCGTCCCGCCGACACCCCGATGCCGAACTCGGCGTAACCGATCACCGGGAGGAGTTCGTCGTGCAGCTCGCGGGCGGCGGCGAGCGCGCCGCCGGAGGAATCGGGGTGTTCGATGGGCGCCCCGAAGATGGCCAGCGCCGCGTCGCCCTGGAACTTGTTGACGAACCCGCCGTGCTTGCCGACGGTGTCGACCACCACCCGGAAGAACTCGTTGAGCAGGTGGACGACCTCCGCGGGCGGCCGGGTGGCGGCCAGCTGGGTGGAGCCCACCAGGTCTACGAACAACACCGCGACGTCGCGCTCCTGGCCGCCCAATTCGGTGCCGCGCTCCAAAGCCCGACGGGCCACGTCCTCGCCGACGTAGCGGCCGAACAGGTCGCGCAGCCGCTGCCGCTCGGACAGGTCACGCACCATGTCGTTGAAGCCGGCCTGCAACAGGCCCAGCTCGCTGGCGTCGTAGATCTGCATGTGCGCGTTGTAGTTTCCGCGCTGTACCTCCGACAACGCCCAGCGCAGCTGGCGCAGCGGGTCGGCGATCGACATGGCCACCAGCAGCGTGCTGACCAGCCCGATGCCCAGCGCCGCCAACGCCAGCAACAGGATCGGGTTGAACAGCTTCTCGGGCGTCGCGTGCAGCAGCGAGGCCTTGTCGGCCACCACCGCCAGCACGATCGCGAGCAGCGGCACCGCGGTGGACAGCATCCAGCTCAGCATCTGGCGCAGGATCACGCCGGGCGCCTTGACGTTCTCCGGCACGCCGCTGCGCAGGGCCGCGACCGCGACCGGCCGCAGCACCCGCTCGGACTGCAGGTACCCGATGATCGCCGTCGCGGCGGCGCCCAGCGCCGTGGCGACCGCGACGACGGGCGCGGTGTACTTGGCCACCGACCAGCTGGCGATGATGAACACCACGCCGCCGATGAACCAGGACACCATGCTGGTGATCGTGCGGTAGAACGGCATGCGCAGCGCGCGGCTGCGGGCCACCTCGGTGGCGGCCGGGTCGGCCTCGGCCAACAGGTTGTCGCGGCGTTGCCAGCGGAACACTGGCAGCATCAGCCGCAGGTTGAACACGATCCCGGCGAGGAAAAGGAAGATCACGACGCTGACGAAGACCGCGAGGTTGACCGGGGGCAGGTCCTGAAGCTGGATGCGGTCCTGGGGCGGCAGGCCGTAGCGCAGGAAGCCCAGCACGAACAGCCCGCCGATGATGTCGGCCTGCAGCATGCTCAGCGCGAACAGTGGCCACGGCGTGCGCACCACCCACCGGGCGAACGCGCTGATCCGCCCGGGCAGTGCTGCCTCGGTTGCCACCAATCCACCGTATCGGGCAGGGCGGACTTGGCGGAAAACAATAAGAATCTCGGCAAGTCGCCGTACCTGCCGAAACGGCCGGAAATGTCACGGATTCATCCCGATCCGGTGGCCGATCGGTATCGGTCGGTCGGTGTCACTACTGTTGCCGGTGATGTCCGGGGTGTTTACGCGGCTGGTAGGCCAGGAGGCTGTGGTGGCCACGCTGCTCGCGGCGGCCCGCGCGGCCCGCGGTGATCCCGCTCACAGCGATCCGGCCGACGGGACTATGACACATGCGTGGCTCATCACCGGCCCGCCGGGTTCCGGCCGCTCGGTGGCCGCGCTGTGCTTCGCGGCCGCGCTGCAATGCACGGCGTCCCCCGAGGACGGCGGCCCCGGGTGCGGGCGCTGCCGGGCCTGCACGACGACGATGGCCGGCACCCACGCCGACGTGCGGCGGGTGATTCCCGAGGGCCTGTCCATCGGCGTCGACGAGATGCGCGCCATCGTGCAGATCGCGTCGCGGCGCCCGACGACCGGGCACCGGCAGATCGTGGTGATCGAGGACGCCGACCGGTTGACCGAGGGCGCCGCGAATGCGCTGCTGAAAGTGGTCGAGGAGCCCCCGCCGTCGACGGTGTTCCTGTTGTGCGCGCCGTCGGTGGACCCCGAGGACATCGCGGTCACGCTGCGCTCCCGGTGCCGGCACGTCGCGCTGGTGACCCCGCCGACCGAGGCGATCGCGCGGGTCCTCGTCGACAGCGACGGACTGGACGAAGAGACGGCCAACTGGGCCGCCTCGGTCAGCGGCGGGCATGTGGGGCGGGCGCGCCGGCTCGCCACCGATTCCGAGGCGCGGCAGCGACGGGAGCGGGCGCTCGGCCTGGTGCGCGACGCGGCGACCCCGTCGCGCGCCTACGCTGCCGCCGAGGAACTGGTGGCCGCGGCCGAGGCCGAGGCCGTGGTGCTGACGGCGGACCGCGCCGAGGCCGAGACCGAGGAGCTGCGGACGGCGCTCGGCGCCGGCGGCACGGGCAAGGGCACCGCGGGCGCGCTGCGGGGTGCCACGGGCGCGATCAGGGACCTTGAGCGACGGCAGAAGTCGCGCCAGACGCGGGCGTCGCGCGATGCCCTGGACCGGGCGCTGATCGACCTCGCCACGTACTTCCGCGATGCGCTCGTGGTGTCGGCGAATGCCGGCGGCGTAAAGGCGAACCACCCCGACATGGCCGATCGGGTGGCCGCCCTGGGCGCACACGCCTCACCCGAGAAGCTGCTGCGCTGCATCGAGGCGGTGCTGGAATGCCGCGAGGCGCTGGCGATCAACGTCAAGCCCAAGTTCGCGGTGGACGCGATGGTCGCCACGTTCGGCCAGGAACTGCGGGATTGACCTCCGGCGACTTGGGTGGGTCAGCCCGCCTGCCGTAGACTCGTGCCGCCCGCAGGGCACGCCACCTTAGCTCAGTCGGTAGAGCGGCTCACTCGTAATGAGCAGGTCAGGAGTTCGATTCTCCTAGGTGGCTCCGCTATTCGCCTCATCCGGCGCGCGGTCTCGGACCGGTTCAGCGAGCCTGTGGAGCAGGCCGACGCACGGGCGCTTGCTCCCAGTCGCCCAGGTACCGGCGTTGTAGCTGGTTGATGTGGCCTTGTGCTTCGTTGATGTCCCGTCGCAGCGCGTCTGCTTCGGGCCGGCAACCCCGGTGTTCTTGCCAAGCAAGCTGGCGGGTCATTTCGTCGATCAGCTCGCACAAGGCCCGGACCAATGCCGCGGCCTGGGCGGCATCGCGTTCACCCATCCGGGAATCGTTGCACTAATGGCCTGATTCTGAAAGGCCGGTAGCGCATCCGAAACAAGCCGCTTAACGAAACGTAAAACCCGTCGCCGCTCCCCAGGCCGGCGAGCGGATCGCCTCAGCCTTCGTAGCGTGCTCCTATGACAGGTTGTGTGGGCCGATGGCAGTGAGAACACCTACGGATCGGTTACACCAAGGGCAGGTGGTCGTGGTATTTCGCGCCCCCCCAATGGGCCCACATCGAGCACGAACCACGGGACGCGGCGCCGCCTCCATTCCCGCGGGTCGCCGCAGGGCTTCGCTCCCAGGCCGCTAACTCCGAGCGGGCCAATCCCTAAGTGAGCGGGGCAGTTTCGATGCCTCTCGTGCGCCGAATGTCACGCTGGCGTCACGCTCGAGGGCGAACGTGACGCTGGCGTCACGCTCGGCGCGTGCTGGGGTGAAGCCCAGTCAGGCCGGCGCGACGAAACCGACCGGACCCGACGCCAGGCACAGCGACAGCGCGGTGGTGTTGGCGCGGACGGTGATGGCGTCCCCGGCGCCCGGCAGCCGGACAAACACGCGGTTCAAACCCGGATGCACCGGCACCTTGACGGCGGGCCCCTCGGAGAGCGACAGGGTCATCGAACCCTCGCTGTTGGCAAGGTAATTCAGTTCGACGGTCCAATCGGCTGGCAGCAGCGGCCCGTCGAGCATCAGGCGCGCCGGCTTGTCCGGCTGCGCGAAGTAGCCGCACTGCGGCATGGGTCCCGGCACGATGGTGCGGATCCAGCTGACCCGCGCCTTGATCAGCCGACCCGAGCTGTCGAACATGCGCAATTGGCCTGTCGACGAGGTGAATTCGGGCCGATCGCGCAGCAGGGCGAACATGTGGCTGGCCAGGTTCTCCGGGGCGGCCACCCGCTGCAACACCAGCGGGTCGACCTCCTGGTCCAGCAGCGGCGCGTCCGAGGACGCGCGCGCGGCGGCCAGCGCGGCCCGCGCGTTCTGTAGGTAGGGCTGGGCCGGGTTGTCGCGCCAGCTGGTCAGGAAGGTGGCCGTCGAGTACAGGCTGCTGGCCACGAACGCCGCCGCCAAAAACGCCGTCGCCGCAGTGCGTTTCGGTGAGGCGTCCAGCCATCGCGCGGCGGCCGTCCGGTTGGGCGCGCACAACGCGACGGCGGCCAGCAGCGCCAACACCACGACCAGATCCGGGAGGTAACGCAGGGTCTGGGCGAGTTCCAGCGCGGTCTGCTTCGACGACCGCATCAGATAGATCGGCACCTGACAGGCGACGGTGTAGCCCGCCGCGGTCAGCCACACCGGCCAAATGCGTTGCTTGCGCAACAGCGACAGCGCAACCAGCCCGACCAGGACGAGCCAGCCGAGCGCCATCACCGCCGCCGGGGGAGTCGCCCACGGCGAGGCCGGAGCCCAGCGGTCCCAGTGCCACGGCCCGCCGGCCAGCCCCGGCACCACGCCGTGCGTGATCGAGCGCCACAGCAGGTCGCCGGTCATCGACAGGTCGGAACTCCACCGCTTCTGGTTCACCACGGCCAGATACAGCGCAATCCACGCGGTGGTGAGGGCCAGCGACGGGATCCACAGCCGCCGGCCCGCCCGCCACACCGTCCGCACCGAACCCTCGCCGCGCACGTGCCAGAGCAGCGCGGCCACCGCGAAGGCGACGAACGGAATCACGGCGGCCTTCTCGAAGAACAGCAGCCCGCCGAGGTAGGACAGCACACCGGTCAGCGCGTAGCGCCGGTTGCCGGTGCGGACCAGCAGGATCGCGTCGGCGCACACCCAGGCCAGCGCCGCCAGCATGGGAAGCGAGTTCAGCGCCGCCGCCCACCAGGCGAACCCCGGCACGGCCAGGGGAGTGAACAGCGCGAACGTCAACGGCAACAGCAGCACCCACCGCCAGCCGAGGATGACGTACAGCGCCCGCAGCAACGCCAGCGAGGCCAGCAGCTGCAGCACCAACAGGCTGATCGCCGGGCCGGTCCAGTCCAGCGGCGCCAACCGGATGAGCGCGCCGGCGACCAGGAACGCGGCCGGCATCACGTGGCCGTCGTGGTCGTCGAACAGATAGGACGGCGACAGCAGGCCCTGCGTGCCGGCCTTGCCGATGAGAATCAGGTCGTCCCAGTAGAAATAGCCGCGAAAGGCAAGCACCGCGCGGATCGCCAACTGCGCGACGATCAGCGCGGCCGCGGCCAGGGCGACTCGAGGCACGCGGGTCGTGCGCGCGGCCCGCTTGTATGGTGGGCCGGTGCGCGCACTGGTCACCGGGGGAGCCGGATTCATCGGGTCGACGCTAGTCGACCGCCTGCTGGCCGACGGCCACACGGTAGTGGGGCTGGACAATTTCGCCACCGGCCGCGCGACCAACCTCGAGCACCTGGCTGACAACCCGGCGCACGTCTTCGTCGAGGCCGACATCGTGACGGCCGACCTGCAAGCGATCCTCGACGAGCACCGGCCGGAGGTGGTGTTTCACCTGGCCGCCCAGATTGACGTGCGGCACTCGGTGGCCAATCCCCAGTTCGACGCGTCGGTCAATGTCATCGGCACCATCCGCCTGGCCGAGGCGGCGCGCCAGACCGGCGTGCGCAAGATCGTGCACACCTCGTCGGGGGGATCCATCTACGGCACCCCGCCGGTGTACCCGACACCCGAGTCGGTGCCCACCGATCCTTCTTCGCCATATGCCGCCGGAAAGGTGGCCGGCGAAATCTACCTGAACACGTTTCGCAACCTGTACGGGCTGGACTGCTCGCACATCGCGCCCGCCAATGTGTACGGCCCGCGGCAGGACCCGCACGGCGAGGCCGGCGTGGTGGCGATCTTCGCCCAGGCGCTGCTGGCCGGTAAGCCGACCAAGGTGTTCGGGGACGGCGGCAAAACCCGCGACTACGTGTACGTCGACGACGTGGTCGACGCGTTCGTCAAGGCCGCCGGTCCCGCGGGCGGCGGGCAGCGGTTCAACGTCGGCACCGGCATCGAAACTTCGGACCGCCAACTGCATTCGGCGGTGGCCGCCGCCGTCGGCGGGCCCGACGACCCGGAGTTCCATCCGGACCGGCTGGGCGATCTGAGGCGCTCGTGCCTCGACATCGGTTTGGCCGAACGGGTTTTGGGCTGGCGCCCGCAGGTGCAGCTGGAAGACGGGGTGCGTCGCACGGTCGAGTACTTCCGTCGGGCCCACACGCTCTGACCCCTGCGCCGAGCGTGCACTGACTGCGAAATTCGGCCGATTTATTCGCAGCGGTTACACGTTCGACGACGGCTCGGGCTCCTGCGCGCCCTCCAGCGCCACCGCCCGGGCCAGCCGCGCGTAGCGCAACTCCAGGTCCTTGAACCGCATGTAGGTGCTCAGGGTGGTGAAGCTGAACGCGATGATCAGCGCGTAGAGCATCAGGTCGGTGCCGCGGCGCACGCCGAACCAGTGCGCGACCACCGTCGTGTCGTCGGGCCGCAACACGGCGTAGATGCCGCCGAACACGAACAGCACGTATCCGACCTTGACCCACGCCTTGGACCGGGAGCTGCGGCGCGACCGCAACAGATAGACCAGCAGCGCGATGATCGCCCCGATCAGCAGCACCTGGATCCAGTTCACCTCGGAATCCTCCCTCGCAGAAACCCGTCGAAGATGATGTTGACGCCGTTGAGCAGGGGCTGCCCCTTCGACTTCGAGTAGTCGGTGTAGAGCACCTCGACCGGCTGTTCGGCTACGCGCCAATGGTTTTCGGCGATCAGCATGACGAACTCGTTGGCGTGGCTCATGCCGCTCATGGTGATGTCCAGCCCATCGGCGACCTTCTTATTGAACACCCGCAGCCCATTGTTGGTGTCGGTCAAGCCAAGTCGGCGACCGCGCCGGCTCAGCCGCGCGGCGGTCCGCAGCACGATCCGCTTGAAAAGCGGTGGCCGGCTGCCTTCCTGGGCGCCGAACCGGGTCCCGATGACGACGTCGACGTCACCCACCCCGAGCCGTTCGACCATCGCGGCCACGTCTTTGACGCGATGCTGGCCGTCGGCGTCGAACGTGGCGAACACCTGCGCCCCGGGCTGGCGGCGCGCGTACTCGATGCCGGTCTGGATGGCCGCGCCCTGGCCGAGGTTGACCGGATGGCGCACCAGGTGCGCCCCGGCCCGCCGGGCGATCTCGCCGGTGCCGTCGCTGCTGCCGTCGTCCACGCACACGACATGGTCGAAGGCCGAGCGGACGTCGGCGATCACGTCGCCGATCACTGCGGCTTCGTTGAAGGCGGGAATGACGATCCAGACGCCTTGGGATTCAGTAGCCATCTAAGTGCACAAGGGTAGCCAGGATCAGCCGGTTAAGCGTCCGGCGCGCGCGAGGGCCGCCAGATGCACGCCGATTCCGACCATCGGTCCGCACAGCAGGCCGACCACCGTGCGCGTCTGCAATGCCAGCGGGAGCATCAGCAACAGCCCCGACGCCACGGTCGCGCCGACCCAGCCGAGCGCGTAGGCCCGGTGCAGCGCCGCGGCGACCGTCGCGGCACCGGTCAGCGTCAGGATCGCGATCGCCACGGCCGCCGCCGTCAGCCACGCCAGAAGCGCGCTGCTGGCCTGGTACTGCGTCCCGAACGCGACCCGCAGCAGCCAGGGCCCGATGACACCGGCCGCCAGCACCCCGACCGCGCCCACGCCGCCGATGATCGCCGCCGGCGCGAGCAGCGCCCGAAGCCGGTCGCTGCGCTCGTCGACGAAGTGCGCGATGAGGTTGCCCTGCATGGCGGTCAGCGGGACCAGCAGCGGCGCGCGGGTCAACGTCACGGCCAGGATGATGACGCCGCCCTGGGCGCCCAACTCGGCGCTGGTCAGCTTCAACAGCACCGGAAATCCCATCACCAGGATCGCGCTGGCGCCGGCCGCGGTGATGGAATGCGCGGCGCCGCGCAGGAAGGTCGAGGTGCTGCCGGGCGTCAGCAACCGGGCCGCGGCGCGGGCCGTGGGCGACGCCGCCAGGATGATCAGCCAGGCTGTCGCGCCCGCCACCGTCGCCCACAGGAATCCGGCCAGCCCCCAGCCGAGCACGAACGTGGCCGCGGCGACCGTTACCCGGATGACCGCGTCGGTCACCATCAGCGCCCCGTACGACGTCCAGTGGTTGGTCCCGGCCAGCATGCCCAGCAGGGTGGCGTGCAGGCAGAACCCGGCCAGCCCGACGGAGAGCAGCGCCACCGACAGCCAGCGCTCCTCGACGAACACCCGCCCGCTCCACAGCGGCGAGCTGCCGGCGATGACGACGGCCGCGGCCACCCCGATCATCGCCGCAAGGCGCAGCGGATGGGTGCGGCCGACCGGGGCCGCCCCAATGTCGTGCAGGTAGCGCTCCGACCGGACCTCGCGGGTGGTTTCTTGCAGCAGGCCGAACGCGGCCCCGGTGACCAGACCGAACGCGCCCCAGAACACCCCGAAGATCGAAAAGCCGCGCGGCGCCAGGTCGCGGGCGGCCAGGTAAATCACGGCGTACCCGCACAGCGCGGTCAGCGCGGTGGCGGTGGCGACCCGGGCCACGCTGCCACGCGCGACCGGGCCGGCCCCGGTGGAGGCTTGGGTACCGCCGGCTTCGGGCATCGCCACAATTTGAAAATAGTAAGTGCGCCGACGTCGGTGGCCCGCGGCGGCGAGGTCGTCGCTATTGTGGGCGGCTGTTGGGAAGGATCCATGGCCGCGTTCCGCATCTTCGGGATCTCGCTGTTCGTCACCGCCGCGGCTCTCGCGATCGGATACCTGCACGGCGGCCCGAACGCCCTCTTTCTGCTGATGGTGCTGGCCGTTCTCGAGATATCCCTGTCGTTCGACAACGCGATCATCAACGCGGCGATCCTCAAGCGGATGAGCCCGTTTTGGCGGCAGATGTTCCTGACGCTGGGCATCCTCATCGCCGTCTTCGGCATGCGGTTGTTTTTTCCGCTGCTCATCGTCTGGGCGACCGCCGGCCTCGAACCGGTCCGCGCGTTCGAGTTGGCGCTCAACCCGCCGCCGCATGGCGCGCTGGAATTCCCGGACGGCTCGCCCAGCTACGAGAAGCTGATCGCCGCCGCCCACCCACAGATCGCGGCGTTCGGTGGGACCTTCCTGTTGATGCTTTTTCTGGATTTCGTGTTTCACGACCGAGACATCAAGTGGCTCAAGTGGATTGAGGTCCCATTCGCCCGCATCGGACGGCTCGGTCAGGTCTCGGTGGTGGTGGCCGGCGTCGCGCTGGTCCTGGTGTCGACGGAGCTGACGCACTCCGACGACGAGCGTGCGACGGTGCTGACCGCCGGGGTGCTGGGACTGATCTCGTATCTGGTCGTCAACGGTTTGAGCCGGGCGTTTCGGCCCCGGGACCTCGACACAGTGGCCGACGGCAAGCCGGCCGGCAGTGCGGTCGGCAAGGCCGGGCTGACGCTGTTCATCTACCTTGAGGTGCTCGACGCCGCCTTCTCCTTCGACGGGGTCACCGGCGCCTTCGCGATCACCTCCGACCCGATCGTCATCGCGCTGGGCCTGGGGCTGGTGGGCTCGATGTTCGTCCGGTCGATCACCATCTACCTGGTCCAGCAGGACGCGCTGGACCGTTACGTATACCTCGAGCACGGCGCGCACTGGGCGATCGGCGCGCTGTCCGTGATCATGCTGGTCTCCATCGAGCCGCGGTGGCAGGTGCCCGAGGTAGTCACCGCCTGCGTGGGCGTCGTCTTCATCGGGGCGGCCCTGGGCTGGAGCGTGTTGCGCAACCGGCGCAAGGCCGCAACGGCGAGCTAAGCCTCGATCTGTCCCGCGATCCGACTTTCGATCGCGGCCCGCGCCGGGGCCGGCAGCACGATCAGCCCGTCGAGTTCCTTGGTGGCCCGCAGGTAGGCGCTCTGTCGTTCCTCGCGCGTGGCCGCCTCGTCCTGCGCCAGGTGCAGCAGGTGCTGCGCGCGCGCCAGCCGCTGCTGGTCGTCCTCGGAGAAGTCGCTGCGGCGGCGGCGAATCGCCTCGGCCTCGGCGATCTCGAACGCGCTGATGTACTCGTGGACGGCGTCGCGGTACTCCACCTGGGCGGCGCGATCGCCGGCGAGGCTCTCCACGTCCGCGGCCCGCTCCGGGCGCAGCAGGTCCGCGCGCCGCTTCGCCTTGTGAAACGCGATGGTCAGCGGGGCGCGCATGTCCGTCATCATCGGGAAGTCCAGCAACTTGGCGAGGTCGAGTTCGTAATCGAACCACCGCGCGTCGGTACGGTCATGCGCCGCAATGATTTTGGTGAGCTCCCGGCGCGAGCCTGCCCTGTTGTCCCGATTGCGCCCGGCCGCCTCGGCCGCCGCGATCTTGGCCTGCTGCTTCAGCCGGTAGCGCTCCAGCCGCCGGTCGGCCCGACGCTCGTTGGCGGCGACGACCGCCCGCACGCCGGCGCCGATCGAGCCGCCCAGCGGGAAGATCAGCCACCAGAAGTTGGAGGCGAAATGCCACATCGGGGTCACATCGCCAGGATGCCACCGGGTGGCGGGGAGCGCTTACGCCCAGAGCGTTAGCCGCGTCGGTGCGGTTGTGCCTTGAACCGCTCGATCGAACGCTGCACTTCGGCCTCGGCTTCGGCGCGGTCAACCCAGTCGGCGGTCTTCACGTACTTGCCCGGTTCCAGGGCCTTGTATTGGGAGAAGAAGTGCTTGATGACGTCGAGCTCGAAGGGCGGCACATCCCCGATGTCCTGGATCTGATCCCACCGGCTGTCGCCGGCCGGCACGCACAACACCTTGTCGTCGCCGCCGGCCTCGTCGACCATCCGGAACATTGCCACCGGTCGCGCCTCCACGATCACGCCGGGGAACACGGATTGCGGCAGCAGCACCAGCGCGTCCAGCGGGTCGCCGTCCTCGCCGAGGGTGTCCTCGATGAAGCCGTAGTCGGTGGGGTAGGCCATCGAGGTGTAGAGGTAGCGGTCCAGCCGCACCCGGCCCGTCTCGTGGTCGACCTCGTACTTGTTGCGTTGACCTTTCGGGATTTCGATGGTGACGTCGAATTGCACCGCGCGGGCTCCTTCACGAGGGGTGGACCTGGGTCGGTCGGTTGGGTCGGGCATCACCCTAGTCGAGGGCATCGCGGCCGATTCGGCAGAATGGGTTCAAACAGTCAGGAGAGTGATGGGTCCTACTCGCTGGCGGAAATCCACCCAGGTGTTCATCGGATTGGCCGTGCTGGCGTTCGTCGCCGCGGTGGTCGCTGCGGCGACGTTTTTCACCATGGGGGGTCATGGGGCCGGCGCCGCGCATGTGCCGGTGCCGCCGCCGCGCCCGCCGACGGTCAAGCCGGGCATGGTCCCGGTCGCCGACACCGCCGAGACGCCCAGCCCCGCCGGGGTGGCCGCCGCGCTGGCGCCGACGGCCGCCGACCCCAACCTGGGCCGGCTGGGCGGCCGGATCACCGACGCCATCACCGGCAAGGAACTCTGGCGGGTGGCCGACGACCTGCCGCTGGTGCCGGCGTCAACCAACAAGGTCCTGACCGCGGCGGCGGCATTGCTGACGCTGGACCGTCAGGCCCGGATCAGCACCCGGGTGGTCGCGGGCAGCCAGAACGCCCAGGGGCCCGTCGTGCTGGTCGGCGCGGGTGATCCGGTGCTGTCGGCCGCGCCGCCGGGCGTGGACACCTGGTACCGCGGTGCGGCGCGCATCAGCGACCTCGCCGAGCAGGTGCGCCGCAGCGGGGTCACCCCGACCGCGGTGCAGGTGGACATCTCCGCGTTCAGCGGACCGACGATGGCGCAGGGCTGGGACCCGGCCGACGTCGACAACGGCGACATCGCGCCGATCGAGTCGGTGATGATCGACGCCGGCCGCATCCAGCCGACCACGGTCAACTCGCGGCGGTCCAAAACGCCGGCGCTGGACGCCGGCCGGGAGCTGGCCAAGGCCCTCGGCCTGGACCCGGGCGCGGTGACGATCGCCACGGCGCCCGCCGGCGCGCGGCAGCTGGCCGTCGTGCAGTCCGCGCCGCTGGTCCAGCGGCTGTCCGAGATGATGGACCACTCCGACAACGTGCTGGCCGAGTGCATCGCCCGCGAGGTCGCCGCCGCGATCAACCGGCCGCAGAGCTTCGCCGGGGCCGTCGACGCGGTGACCAACCGGTTGAGCACCGCGCACGTCGACACCGCCGGGGCCAGGCTGGTCGATTCCAGCGGGCTTTCGGTCGACGACCGGCTGACCGCCAAGACGCTCGACGGAGTGGTGCAGGCGGCCGCGGGCCCGGACCAGCCGGCGCTTCGGGCGCTGCTCGACCTGCTGCCGATCGCCGGCGGCAGCGGGACGCTGGGCGACCGGTTCCTCGACGCCGCCACCGACCGTGGTCCCGCCGGCTGGCTGCGCGCCAAGACCGGCTCGTTGACCGCGGTCAATTCGCTGGTCGGGGTGCTGACCGACCGCAGCGGGCGGGTGCTCACGTTCGCATTCCTGTCCAACGACGCGGGCCCGAACGGCCGCAATGCGATGGACGCCCTGGCGACCAAGCTGTGGTTCTGCGGGTGCGCATGACCGCCTCGTCCGGCCTGACACTCGGGACCGCCGTCGACTGGCAGTTCGCGGCGACGGTCGGTCAGCGCCTGGCCCGGCCCGGCCCGGCGGCCAGTGACTACACCCGCCGCCAGGTGATCGACGAGCTGACCAGCGCGTCCGCCAAAGCCGAACCGCCCGTGCGCGAAGTCACCGGCCTGATCACCGACGGGGACGTGCCCCCGGCCCGCATCGTCGACCGCCTGCAGTGGATCGGCGCGGCCGCCGAGTCGATGCGGGTGATGACCAACGGAACCGACAAGCCACGCGGGTTTTTCACCGGCCGCATCACCGGCGCGCAGACGGGCGCCGTGCTGGCTTTCGTGTCGTCGGGGATCCTCGGCCAGTACGACCCGTTCGCGGCCGCGAAACAGGGCAGCCTGCTGCTGGTCTATCCGAACGTCATCGCCGTCGAGCGCCAGCTTCGCGTCGATCCCTCCGACTTCCGGCTCTGGGTCTGCCTGCACGAGGTGACCCACCGGGTTCAGTTCACCGCCAACCCATGGTTGTCCGACTACATGTCCAGGGCGCTGGGACTGCTGACCCAGGACGCGGGCGAGGACATGCGGGAGGTGGCGACCCGGCTCGCCGAATTCGTCCGCAACCGCGGCAACGGCGCGGACGGGTCTGCGGCGTCGGACGGCACCTCCTCGGGGATCCTCGGCCTGGTGCGCGCCGTGCAGTCCGAGCCGCAACGCGAGGCCCTGGACCAGCTGCTGGTGCTCGGGACGCTGCTGGAGGGCCACGCCGATCACGTAATGGATGCCGTCGGGCCGGTCGTGGTGCCGTCGGTGGCCACCATCCGTCGCCGATTCGACGAGCGCCGCCATCGCAAGCAGCCGCCGCTGCAGCGGCTGCTGCGCGCGTTCCTCGGGCTCGACGCGAAGCTCAGCCAATACACCCGCGGCAAGGCGTTCGTCGACCACGTCGTGGGCAAGGTCGGAATGCAGCGGTTCAACACCATCTGGTCGGACCCCGAAACGCTGCCGCTGCCCGCCGAGATCGAAGACCCCCAGCGATGGATCGACAGGGTGCTGTAGGGCAGCTGCGCACGGCTGTCGAGGCTTTCGCCAACACCTATTTCGCCACCGGAAACCGGTGGCGCGTGGCGCTATCCGGCGGTCCCGACTCCCTGGCGCTCACCGCGGTCGCCGCCCCGCTCCGGCCCACCACCGCGGTGATCGTCGACCACGGCCTGCAACCCGGGTCGGCCGCCGTCGCCGAGACCGCCCGGCAGCAGGCGCTCGCGCTGGGATGCGTTGACGCTCAAGTGCTTTGCGTGGAGGTGGGCAAGGACGGCGGCCCGGAGGCGGCGGCCCGCGCGGCCCGCTATGCGGCACTGCGCGCCTCCGGCGACGGCCCGGTGCTGTTGGCGCACACGCTCGACGATCAGGCGGAGACGGTGCTGCTGGGGCTGGGCCGCGGCTCCGGGGGTCGCTCGATCGCCGGCATGCGGCCGCACGATCCGCCGTGGTGCCGGCCGTTGCTGGGGGTGAGGCGATCCGCGACCCACGCCGCGTGCGCGGAACTGGGGTTGACCGCCTGGCAGGACCCGCACAACACCGACCGCCGCTTCACCCGGACCCGGCTGCGCCTCGAGGTGCTGCCGTTGCTGGAGGACGTGCTGGGCGGCGGCGTGGCCGAGGCGTTGGCGCGCACCGCGACCGCGTTGCGCGAGGACACCGAGCTGATCGATGCGCTCGCCACGCAGGCGCTGCCCGGGGTGCGGGCGGGGGCGGGCCTTCAGGCCGGGGAGCTGGCCGCGCTGCCGGACCCGGTCCGACGGCGGGTGATCCGCGGCTGGCTGCTGGCCGGCGGCGCGACCGGATTGACCGATAAGCAGATTCGCGGCGTCGACACCCTCGTCACTGCGTGGCGCGGGCAGGGCGGGGTCGCGGTGGGCTCCGCGCTGCGCGGCGAGCGATTGATCGCCGGGCGGCGCGACGGCGTTCTGACGATGTGGCGCGAGCCTGTGTAAACGGGGGCGGTCATTGGTTATTCGGCCGTTGGCGTGGCACTCTGTGGGCGTGGCCCAGATCTCCCCGGCTGTCACCCCCGCGCAGCCCGTGGAGCTGTACCCGGGGGATATCAAGTCGGTGCTGCTCACCGCGGAGCAGATTCAGGCGCGCATCGCCGCACTCGGCGAGGAGATCGGCAACCACTACCGCGAGCTTGCCGCTCAGACCGGCGAGGATCTGTTGCTGATCACCGTGCTCAAGGGCGCGGTGATTTTCGTCACCGACCTGGCCCGCGCGATCCCAGTGCCTACCCAGTTCGAGTTCATGGCCGTCAGCTCCTACGGCTCGTCGACGTCCTCGTCGGGCGTGGTGCGCATCATGAAGGACCTGGACCGCGACATCCACGATCGCGACGTGCTGATCGTCGAGGACGTCGTCGACTCCGGGCTGACCCTGTCGTGGTTGCTGCGCAACCTCAAGAGCCGGCATCCGCGTTCGTTGCGGGTGTGCACCCTGCTGCGCAAGCCCGACGCGATGCGCGCCAAAGTCGAGATCGCCTACGTGGGCTTCGACATACCCAACGACTTCGTGGTCGGCTACGGCCTGGATTACGACGAGCGCTACCGGGACCTGTCCTACATCGGCACGCTGGATCCCCGGGTCTACGAGCAGTAGTTAGCGGTTATTCCGGACAGCGAGATCGACGCTAGCGTGCAAGTCACTCGAACTTCCGCGCCACCGTCGATCTCGACGAACGACGCCTAGTCCAGCTCCCATACCGCGGTCACCGAGAAACTCACGGTCTGCTGGCCGGGTTCGAGCGGGACCGCGGCCGTGCTCCGGGGCGGCGCGGGCGGCCCGCCGGGCATGGGCTGGCTGCCGGACACCTCCGAAATCGACAGCACCCGGCCCAGCCGAAGGCCGGACAGCTGGGCGTATTGGTCGGCGCGGGCCTTGGCGTCGTCGAATGCCCGCGCACGGGCGTCCTTGACCAGCTGCGAGTCGTCGGCGATGGAGTAGCTGACCGAACTGATCCGGGTGGCGTCGCCGCCGGTGGTGACGATGAGGGCCAGCATCCGTGACGCGGCGTCGGTCGGGTGGATCTTGACCCGGATTGCGTTGGTCGCGCGGTAGCCGGTGATCGTCGCGGTGCCGCTGCCGTATTGGGGTTCCAGGGTGACCGTGGTGGTGCTGATGTCCTTGCGGTCCAGGCCTGCCCCGACGAGCGCGTTGATCACCGCCTGCTGGCGATCGTTGGTCTGGTTCATCGCGGCGGTGACGTCGGGTGCGGTGAATTCGATGCCGGCATCGGCGGTCAAGGTGTCCGGGACGCCCTGGACCTGTCCCGAGCCCACGACGGTCACCTGACGCGGATTGACGCCGGGTGCCGGCGCGGCAGTGTGCTTGTCGCACGCCGACAATGCGGCGACGGTCAAGCCGGCGGCGGCCAAAGCGATCGATTTGCGGACCATGTGTGGACCCTACGCCCGGCCGCGCATTTATCGTCGGCAAAGCCTACCGCGTGTCGTGGCAATCCGGTCGAAGTTCATGTCGAACTCTAATCATATTGGTTTGCAACGTCTTTCATTCAATCCCCATAACTCGCAGCACATTGGCGTAGTTAAGTGAACACTTCCCCACCCGCCAATGAATACGGTCCAGGGGGGTTGCGGTGACCTGCCGGGTCGGGCCTAACGTCTGAGCTGCTTCGGTGACTGAAATCCATTGATCGGATTGATTTTTGGGAGGACACATGTCGATCGTGATCACGCAGCCAGGCACGCTCGCGGCCGCCGCGGACGAAATGCATGCGCTGAATGCGTTGGTGCGGGCGGGAAATGCCGCCGCCGCGGCTCCGACGACCGGGGTGGTGCCCGCCGCCGCTGACCTGGTGTCGATGCTCACGGCGGCGCAGTTCGCTTCGCACGCAAGGCTTTACCAAGAGGTCAGTGCTCAGGCCGCCGGGATACGGGAGCTGTTGGCGACCACGCTCGGCGTCAGCGCCGGCTCGTACGAGGCCACCGAAGCCGCCAACACCAACGCGGTGGGCTAGGCGAGAGGCAGCCATGCTGGATTTCGCGCAGTTACCGCCGGAGATCAACTCCGCGCTGATGTATTCGGGTCCCGGCTCGACGCCCATGCTCACTGCCGCGGCCGCCTGGGAAGCGCTGGCCACCGAGCTGCACACGACGGCGTCGGGCTATCGGTCGCTGATCACGGGCCTGACCGACGGTCCATGGCAGGGCCCGGCCGCGGCGGCGATGGCGACCGCGGCTGGTTCCCAGGTCGGATGGCTGAGCGGCACCGCCGGGCAGGCCGAGGAGGCCGCGACCCAAGCCGCGGCCGCGGTCGGTGCGTACGAGGCAGCGTTTTCGGCCACCGTGCCACCGCCGGTGATCGCGGCAAACCGCGCGCTGTTGATGTCCCTGTTGGCGACGAACTTCCTGGGTCAGAACACCGCGGCGATCGCGGCCACCGAGGCGCAGTACGCCGAGATGTGGGCACAGGACGCGGCTGCGATGTACGGCTACGCCGGTTCGTCGGCGGCGGCCTCGGCGTTGACGCCGTTCGGCCCGGCGGCCCCCGCCACCGATCCGTCGGGCCTGGGCGCGCAGGCCGCCGCGGTCGCTCAAGCCGCCGCGGCGGCCACCGGCGGGCAGGGCAGCTACGGGATTCCCAACGTGCTGCTGGGTCTGGCCGGTCTGACAAATTCGCCGCCCTGGCTGGTCAACCCCGCCGCCGCGCTCGGCCTGACCGGGCACGCCTGGAACGCCAACGGCGACGGCATCATCGTGGCCGGAGCGCTGGGGGACCTGGTCGAGGGACTGACCGGTTCGGCGACCGTCGATGCCAGCTCGGGCTTCGACGCTTTTATCCGATTGATCTCTCCCACAAGGCTTTTCACCACGGCCTTCAAGGACATTCAGGGCCTGGCTCAGGCGGCGATGCCCCAGGCCGCCAAGGCCGCCGAGGGCGCCGCCAAGGCCGTCGAGTCGGTGCCGCACGCCGTTTCGGGCGCTGCGAGCGGCGCCGCCGCAACAATCGGCAGGGCGACTTCGGTTGGGGGACTGTCGGTCCCGGCATCCTGGGCGGGTGTGGCCCCACCGGCCAGCCCCGCCGTCGTCACGGTCAACGGCCTCGGGGGTGCCGCCGCCGCCGAAACCGCCACCAATGCCATCGGCGGCGTGCCGCTGATGGGTAGTGGGGGCGGTCGCGGCGTCGCGCACTTCGCCGCTCCCCGATACGGATTCAAGCCGACGGTGGTGCCTACGCCGTCGGTCGGGGGATGACGCCGGAACGTCGAGTATCAGCCGTCGAGGTGCGTCGGCGGGTCAGCGAAGCCGAAACCCCCGGGATTCTGACCGGGACCCATCAAGTCGCAGCGCCTTTCGGGGACCAGGAAGGAACTGGCGCCGCTGGGTATCAGGTGGGTGAAGGTGACGCAACGTTGCCAAGTGCCGTCGGGCTGAATGGGGTCGTCGCACTTGCTGATAACGGGTCCCCCGTACACGCACCCGGCGCTGGCCGGAGGCGCCGAGGCGATCAGCCCCCCGGCCATCAGCACCACAGCCAGGCCGCCGACGATGTAGTGCTTCATGGATCCCTCCCGTCACGTCGCGGGTGTTTGGCGTGCAATAACGCTAGTCGCGTGGCTGCTCCGCCGGCGGATTAGGCACCTGCAGCACGCGCTGACGGGTGGTCACCTGGAACGGGTCCAGGGACCTCGACTCATCCAGGGCCCCGCGCACGTCGTCGAGCGTGATGAGGCCGAGCTCGACCTGCAGCCACGTGGCGCTCAGCCCGAAGGCGTGTGCCGCGCGCCGCGCCTCCTCGGCGTCCGGAAAGTCGTCGGCGTTCGCCCGCCCGACACCGCCGTACCACCGACCCTTCGTGACGCCGCAGGCATCACGCAGCTGCTCGATGGTGATGTCGCGATTCAGCGTCGCCTCGAGCAGGCGCTTCAGCCCCCACCCGGCGGCGTTGGTTCTCGGCATGCCTCCCAGAGTAACCGGATGCCAAAACGCGGTCAAAGCGTCTTGAACTGCGACCTATAGACGAATTTCAAGAATTATCGGCTGAAGACTAGACAGATATTCATAATTTATGACAGTGTGTCTCCACAACGTCAGGCAGTGCCGGACTTCGGCACCGCGGTTCGCATCAGGAGGAACACCACATGTCGTTTGTCGTCACCGTGCCGGAGCTGCTGGAAGCGGCGGCCGGCCGGCTGCACGTTATCGGCTCCGCCGTCAGCGCGGCCAACGCGGCCGCCGCATTTCCGATCACCGGAGTCATCCCGGCCGCGGCCGACGAGGTGTCGGCGGCGACGGCGGCGGCCTTCTCCGGTTACGGCCACCTCTACCAGGCGATCAGCGCCGAGGCGGCCCTGATCCACGAGGAGTTCGTCCACGCCCTTGGGCTCGCCGCCAACTCGTATGCCGCCACTGAGGCGTCGAACGCCGGGCAGGCCGGAGGTGTCCGGGTGGCGCACGTGGCGCCCCCTCGCATGGCCCCGACTACCCCCGCTCGCGTGACGCACGTCGCGCCCCCTCGGCCCGCCCCCGCGCGGCCTGCCACCCCGGTCTATGGCGCTGCACCGGCGGGTCGGGCGTCGTATGGCGGCGGTTACGGCAGTTACGCCCGCGGCAACTATGGCGGCGGTCGCGTGGATCCCTATGCGCGATTCAGCTACGGCGGTAACTCGGCACTGTATGGGGGCGGCTACGGCGCCCATGCGGCGCCCGCCGCGCTGGCCCACCCGGCGACCGTGGTGGCGGGAAGGCCGCGGGCCATCATCGGCGACGCGGCAGGGGCGCCCGATACCGGTGACACGGCCGGCGCCTCGGCGGCTGGAGCCGACGCCGGCGTCCAGCCCGAGGGCACCGACAGACCGCCGACCGAACTGGCCTGGCCCATCGCCGCCGCCGGCGCCAGGTGGGCGGGAACCCGCATCTCCGGCAGCACGCGCATCGTCGGCACGGCGGGCGTCGCGGGCATGAACGCCGGCCGCACGGTCGGGGCGGGCGCGACCGTCGGCGCCATAACGCCCGGGTTCGGCGTCGTCGCTCCCGGCGTCCCCGCGCCCTGGCCGAGCGGCGCGCTGAGCAGCTGCGCGAATTCGCCTATGCCGGACTGGAAGCCACTTATCAGCGATGGCCCGGCGGCGTTGAGTTCCGACGGAATCGCCGACAGCCCCATGAGCGCTTGGCTGGCCAGGCCCTGCGCGGCGCCCTGAAGATTGCTGACGGCCGTTCCGATGGCGCCGCCGGCCAGGCCCACCAGGTTCGTGGTGACCGGTGCCGTCGCCATCGGGGCGAGCGCGGACGCCGTCGTCGACGACGCCGCGTAGGCGTACATCGCCGCGGCGTCTTGGGCCCACATCTCGGCGTACTGCGCCTCGGTCGCGGCGATCGCGGGTGTGTTGATGCCCAGGAAGTTGGTCGCAACCAGGGTCATCAGCATGGCGCGGTTGGCGGCGACCAGCGGCGGCGGGACGGTGGCGGCAAAGGCCGCTTCGTGCGCGGCAGCCGCAGCGGCTGCCTGCATCCCGGCCTGCTCGGCCTGCGCGGCGGTGCTGTGCATCCACGCCACATACGGCGCGGCGGCGCCTGCCATGGCTGCCGATGACGGGCCCTGCCAGCCGGCGTCGGCGAGCTCCAAGATCGCCGACCCGTAACTGGTTGCGGCCGAACGCAACTCGGCGGCCAAACCGTCCCAGGCCGCCGACGCGGCCAGCATCGGCGCCGAACCCGGGCCCGCATACATCAGCGCGGAGTTGATCTCCGGAGGCAACGCGGCGAAGTCCATAGGTAGATCCCTTCTTTGAGTGGTTGTTGCTAGGCGCGCGCCGGCAAGGCCTGGGTGGGTCCGGCGGGTGACGGGTTGGCGGGCACGTAGTGCTCGGGGTGAACGGTCCCCGGGTAATTCGGAGTGGGCTGCACGGTCACCGGTTGAGCGGGCATCGCCGGCGCGGTCGCCGGGCTGACGGGCATGGCGGGGGCGGCCGGAGCGTGCCGGCGGGCGGACGGCCGGGCTCATCGGCACCATCGGCATCCGCGTCGACGGCGCCGACATCCCCAGCGCGCTGACCACCCCGGAGGCCCCCGCGCTGCAGGCAATGCTCGCCGCGATGGCCGAGCAGGGGGTGGACACGGTGGTGATGGAGGTGTCCAGCCACGCGCTGGCCCTGGGCCGGGTGGACGGCACCGAGTTCGCGGTGGGCGCGTTCACCAACCTGTCCCGCGACCACCTCGACTTCCACCCCACCATGGCCGACTACTTCGAGGCCAAGGCCGCGCTGTTCGACCCCGAGTCGCCGCTGCGCGCCCGCCGCGCCGTCGTGTGCATCGACGACGACGCCGGTCGCGCGATGGCCGCCCGCGCTGAGGAACCGATTACCGTCAGCGCCGCCGGTGAACCCGCCGACTGGCGCGCGGTGGACGTGGCGCCGATGGGCCCGGGGGGCCAAGAGTTCACCGCGGTGGACCCCGCCGGCGTGCACCACCGCGTCGGCATCCGGCTGCCCGGCCACTACAACGTCGCGAATGCCCTTGTGGCGCTGGCGATCCTGGACGCGGTGGGCGTCTCCCCGGAGCAGGCGGCCCCGGGCCTGCTACAAACCCGCGTCCCCGGGCGGCTGGAAGAGATCGACCGCGGCCAGGATTTCCTCGCGCTGGTCGACTACGCCCACAAGCCCGAGGCGCTGCGTGCGGTGCTGAGCGCGCTGGCGGGTCCGGAGCGCCGGCTGGCGGTGGTGTTCGGCGCCGGTGGCGACCGCGACCCGGGCAAGCGGGCGCCGATGGGCGAAATCGCTTCGGAGCTGGCCGATTTGGTCGTCGTCACCGACGACAACCCGCGCCGGGAGGATCCGGCGGCCATCCGCCGGGAGATTCTGTCCGGGACGGCGGGCGGCTCGGCGCAGGTTGTCGAGATCGGCGACCGCCGGGCCGCGATCGAACACGCGGTGGCCTGGGCCGGCCCCGGCGACGTGGTGCTGGTCGCGGGCAAGGGCCACGAAACCGGGCAGCAGGGGGCCACCGAGACCCGCCCGTTCGACGACCGGGTGGAGCTCGCCCGCGCGCTGGAGGCCCGCCGGTGATCGACCTGACCGTCGCGCAAATCGCCGAAATCGTCGGCGGCACACTGGCCGACATCGCACCAGAGGACGCCGCCGCGCTGCGCGTCACCGGGACCGTCGAGTTCGACTCGCGCGCCGTCGGCCCGGGCGGGCTGTTCCTGGCGCTGCCCGGCGCGCGATCCGACGGCCACGATCACGCACACTCGGCCGTCGCGGCCGGGGCGGTGGCGGTGCTGGCCGCGCGTCCGGTCGGGGTGCCCGCCATCGTCGTGACCCCGACCGGGGCGGACGACACCCGGGCCGGGGTGCTCGAGCACGACGCCGACGGATCGGGCGCCGCGGTCCTGGCCGCGCTGGCCAAGCTGGCCCGGGCGGTGGCGGCCGAACTGGTCGCCGGCGGGCTGACCATCATCGGGATCACCGGCTCGTCGGGCAAGACCTCGACCAAGGACTTGGTGGCCGCCGTGCTGGCGCCCCTCGGCGAGGTGGTCGCCCCGCCGGGGTCTTTCAACAACGAGCTGGGCCACCCCTGGACGGTGTTGCGCGCGACGCGGCGCACCGACTACCTCATTCTCGAGATGTCGGCGCGGCACCCCGGCAACATCGCCGCGCTGGCCGAGATCGCCACCCCGGCGATCGGCGTGGTCCTCAACGTCGGCACCGCCCATCTGGGTGAATTCGGCTCGCGGGAGGCCATCGCGCGAACCAAATCCGAACTGCCCCAAGCCGTTCCGTCGTCCGGCGTCGTAATCCTCAACGTCGACGACCCGGCCGTGGCGGCGATGGCCGACGTCACCACCGCCCGGGTGGTCCGGGTCAGCCGCGCGAGCCAGACGGATGCCGGTCCGAGCGACGTGTGGGCCGATGGAGTGTCGCTGGACGAACTGGCCCGGCCGCGCTTTACCCTGCACGCGATGGACAGCGCCGCCCCGGTACAACTCAGCGTGTTCGGCGACCACCAGGTCACCAACGCGCTGTGCGCCGCCGCGGTCGCCCTGCAATGCGGCGCCGGCATCAAGCAGGTCGCCGACGCGCTGGCCGGGGCGGGGCCGGTGTCGCGCCACCGCATGCAGCTGACCACCCGCGCCGACGGCGTCACGGTGATCGACGACGCCTACAACGCCAACCCCGACTCGATGCGGGCCGGGCTGCAGGCGCTGGCCTGGATCGCCCACGAGGCGGGCGAAAAGCGCAGGAGCTGGGCCGTGCTGGGCGAGATGGCCGAGCTCGGCGACGACGCGATCACCGAGCACGACCGCATCGGCCGGCTCGCCGTGCGCTTAGATGTGTCTCGACTCGTTGTCGTCGGAACCGGGAGGTCGATGAGCGCCATGCACCATGCGGCGGTCATGGAAGGCTCCTGGGGCGCGGAGGCAGTGAGCGTGCCCGATGGCGACGCGGCGCTGGCCCTGTTGCGCGCGGAGCTGCGGCCGGGCGACGTCGTCCTGGTCAAGGCGTCCAACGCCGCCGGCCTGGGCGCGCTCGCGGACGCGCTGGCGGCCGACACCGGGGCGCGCCCGTGAGACAGATCCTCATCGCGGTCGCGATCGCGCTGACCGTGTCCATCTTGCTGACCCCGGCGCTGATCCGGCTGTTCACCCGTCAGGGCTTCGGCCACCAGATCCGCGAGGACGGCCCGCCGACCCACCACACCAAGCGCGGCACCCCGTCGATGGGCGGCGTGGCGATCCTGGCCGGCATCTGGGCCGGCTACCTGGGCACCCACCTGGCGGGCCTGGCGTTCGACGGCGAGGGCATCTCCGCGTCGGGTCTGCTGGTGCTGGGCCTGGCCACCGTGCTGGGCTTCGTCGGCTTCCTCGACGACCTGATCAAGATCCGCCGGTCGCGCAACCTCGGGCTGAACAAGACGGCCAAGACGGTCGGGCAGATCGTCGCCGCGGTGCTCTTCGGTGTGCTGGTGTTGCAGTTCCGCAACGCCAACGGCCTCACACCGGCCAGCGCGAACCTGTCCTACGTGCGCGAAATCGCCACCGTCACACTGGCTCCCGGGCTGTTCGTGCTGTTCTGCGTCATCGTCGTCAGCGCCTGGTCCAACGCGGTCAACTTCACCGACGGCCTGGACGGGCTGGCCGCCGGGTGCATGGCCATGGTCACCGCCGCCTATGTGCTGATCACCTTCTGGCAATACCGCAACGCGTGCGTCACCGCGCCCGGCCTCGGCTGCTACAACGTGCGCGACCCCCTGGACCTGGCGATCGTCGCGGCCGCCACCGCCGGCGCGTGCATCGGCTTCCTGTGGTGGAATGCCGCGCCGGCCAAGATCTTCATGGGCGACACCGGCTCGCTGGCGCTGGGCGGCATCATCGCGGGCCTCTCGGTCACCAGCCGCACCGAGATCCTGGCCGTCGTGCTGGGCTCGCTGTTCGTCGCCGAGGTCACCTCAGTTGTCCTGCAGATCCTGGCCTTTCGCACCACCGGGCGCCGGGTGTTCCGGATGGCGCCCTTCCACCACCATTTCGAACTGGTCGGCTGGGCCGAGACCACGGTGATCATCCGCTTCTGGCTGCTCACCGCGATCACCTGCGGGCTGGGCGTGGCCCTGTTCTACGGTGAGTGGCTGGCCACGATCGGAGCCTGACGTGCTTGACCCGCTCGCGCCGGGCGCGCCCGTGCTGGTGGCCGGCGGCGGCGTCACCGGCAGGGCCGTGCTCGCGGCCCTGACCCGGTTCGGTGCCGTCCCCACCCTCTGCGACGACGACCCCGAAACGCTGCGCCGGTTCGCCGACGGCGGGGTCGCGACCGCGACGACGTCGACGGCCGCCGAAAGGGTCTCCGACTACGCCCTGGTGGTGACCAGTCCCGGCTTCTCGCCATCCACGCCGCTGCTGGCCGCCGCCGCGACGGCGGGCGTGCCCATCTGGGGCGACGTCGAGCTGGCCTGGCGGCTCGACGCCGCCGGCCACTACGGCCCGCCGCGCCGCTGGCTGGTGGTCACCGGGACCAACGGCAAGACCACGACGACGTCGATGCTGCACGCGATGCTGGTCGCCGGCGGGAAGAGCAGCGTGCTGTGCGGCAACATCGGCGACCCGGTCCTCGACGTGCTGGACCGGCCCACCGACCTGCTGGCCGTCGAGGCGTCCAGCTTCCAGCTGCACTGGGCGCCCTCGCTGCGGCCCGAGGCCGGCGTCGTGCTCAACATCGCCGAGGACCACCTGGACTGGCACGCCACCATGGCCGAATACACCGCGGCCAAGGCCCGGGTGCTAAACGGCCGGGTGGCGGTCGTCGGGCTCGACGACGCCCGGGCCGCCGCGCTGCTCGACACCGCGGCCGCGCCGGTCCGGGCCGGTTTCCGGCTCGGCGAACCGGCCGCCGGTGAACTCGGCGTGCGCGACGGAATGCTGGTCGACCGCGCCTTCGCCGACGACCTGGCGCTGCTGACGGCCGAATCGATCCCGGTGCCCGGCCCGGTCGGGGTGCTGGACGCCCTGGCCGCCGCGGCCCTGGCCCGCAGCGTCGGGGTTCCGGCCGAGGCGATCGCGAGCGCCGTCGCGTCGTTCCGGCTCGGCCGGCACCGCGCCGAGGTCGTCGCCGTCGCCGACGGGATCACCTACGTGGACGACTCCAAGGCCACCAACCCGCACGCCGCGCAGGCGTCCGTGCTGGCCTACCCGCGGGTGGTGTGGCTGGCCGGCGGTTTGCTGAAGGGCGCATCGGTGGACGCCGAGGTCGCCAGCGTCGCATCGCGGCTGGTCGGCGCGGTGCTCATCGGCCGAGATCGCGCGGAGGTTGCACAGGCGTTATCGCGACACGCGCCGGATGTCCCCGTCGTCCACGTTGTGACAGGCGAGGATGCTGATATGGATGCGACTGCTGTGGTTCCTGATGCTTCTGTGACAGAAGTGAGACCTTCCGACGGCGACCTCGGCGCTCGCGTGATGACCGCGGCCGTGGCCGCGGCACGAGACCTCGCCAAGCCGGGCGACACGGTGCTGCTGGCACCCGCCGGCGCGTCGTTCGACCAGTTCGCCGGTTACGCCGCCCGCGGCGACGCGTTCGCCGCCGCCGTCCGCGCGGCGATCCGGTAGCCGCTGTGGGAAACGCGCTGACCCGGCGGCTGCGCCGGGGCAAAGGCAGTAAACAGGCCGCCACCCCCGAGCGGGCCGAGGCGGCCGTCCCGGACGAGGTCGCCGACGCCTCGATCGACGAGGATGCGACGGACGCCTTCGAAACCGCCGACCCGCCGAACGCCAGGGCCGGGGGCGGCCCAGGAGGCGTCAAGGCCCGGGTCGCCGCGCTGCCGGCCGGCCTGCGCGGCCGGTTCGGCGCCTGGCTGGGCCGGCCGATGACGTCGTTTCACCTGATCATCGCCGTCACCGGGCTGCTGACCACGCTCGGTCTGATCATGGTGCTGTCCGCCTCGGGGGTGCGCTCGTACGGCGCCGACGGGTCGGCGTGGGTGATCTTCGGCAAGCAGGTGCTGTGGACGATCATCGGGCTGGTCGCGGCCTACGTCGCGATGCGCGTGTCGGTGCGCTTCATCCGGCGGGTGGCCTTCACCGGCTACCTCGTCACGATCATCTTGCTGGTGCTCGTGCTGGTACCCGGGATCGGCAACCTGGCCAACGGCTCGCGTAAGTGGTTCGTGATCGCGGGCTTCTCGATGCAGCCCTCCGAGCTGGCCAAGATCGCGTTCGCCATCTGGGGCGCCCACCTGCTCGCGGCCCGGCGAATGGAGCGGGCCTCGCTGCGCGAGATGCTGATCCCGCTGGTCCCGGCCGCGGTCATCGCCCTGGCGCTGATCGTCGCCCAGCCCGACCTGGGGCAGACGGTGTCGCTGGGCATCATCCTGCTGGCCCTGCTGTGGTACGCGGGGCTGCCGCTGCGGGTCTTCGTCACCTCGCTGCTGGCCGTCTTCATGGCCGGCGCGGTCCTGGCGATGTCCGCGGGGTACCGCTCGGACCGGGTGCGGTCCTGGATCAACCCCGAAAATGACCCGCAGGACACCGGCTATCAGGCCCGGCAGGCCAAGTTCGCGCTGGCCCACGGCGGCATCTTCGGCGACGGCCTCGGCCAGGGCGTCGCCAAGTGGAATTACCTGCCCAACGCCCACAACGACTTCATCTTCGCGATCATCGGCGAGGAGCTCGGCTTCATCGGCGCGTTCGGGTTGCTGGCCCTCTTCGGGGTGTTCGCCTACACCGGGATGCGGATCGCGCGCCGCTCGGCCGACCCGTTCCTGCGGCTGCTGACCGCCACCACGACCATGTGGATCCTCGGGCAGGCGTTCATCAACATCGGCTATGTGATCGGCGTGCTGCCAGTTACCGGCCTGCAGCTACCGCTCATCTCCGCCGGCGGAACATCCACGGCCGCAACGCTTTTCATGATCGGGATCATGACCAATGCGGCCCGGCACGAACCGGAGGCGGTGGCCGCGCTGCGGGCCGGTCGCGACGACAAGGTGACCCGGCTGTTGCGGCTGCCGCTGCCCCAGCCGTACGTGCCCAGCCGCATCGAGGCGTTCCGCGACCGCAAGAAGGTGGGACCGCAGGCCGCCGGCAAGGGGCCCAAGGCGCCCGCGCGCAAGGCCCCCCGCGCCGCCGACGTCCCGGTGCGGGGGGCCGCGGGACGAAAGACCGCCCGCCCGACGCGCCAGTCTGGGGGCGGCGCCCGCGGGCGGGGAGGGCATCATGGATCTGGCCAGCGCTACGCCAGCCAGGGCGCCGGCCAGCGTAAGGCACGGCGAACTCGCGCATTGGAAGGTCAGCGTTACGGGTGAACGGCACGATCAAACAGCCGGCCGGCGGGCTGGGGGCAAGCCCCTCGCCCGCCGGTGCTGCATCATCGGCCCTTGATTCCGTGTCGGTCGTGCTGGCCGGCGGCGGGACGGCCGGCCACGTGGAGCCCGCCATGGCCGTCGCCGATGCCCTGCGCGCCCTCGACCCGGGCGTCCGGATCACCGCCCTGGGCACCCGCCGTGGGCTGGAGACCAGGCTGGTTCCCGAGCGCGGCTATCACCTGGAGCTGATTACGCCGGTCCCGCTGCCGCGCAAGCCCAGCGGCGACCTGGCCCGGCTGCCGCCGCGGGTGTGGCGCGCCGTGCGCGAAACCCGCGCGGTGCTCGACGCCGTCGACGCCGACGTGGTGATCGGCTTCGGCGGCTACGTGGCGGTGCCGGCCTACCTGGCGGCCCGCGGCATCCCCGGCATTCGGCGCCGGGTGCCGGTGGTGATCCACGAGGCCAACGCCAGGGCCGGCATTGCCAACCGCGTCGGCGCGCGCACGGCCGACCGGATCCTGTCCGCGGTGCCGGATTCGGGACTGCGCGGCGCCGAGGTGGTCGGGGTGCCGGTCCGGGAAACCATCACCGCGCTGGACCGCGCCGCGCTGCGCGCCGAGGCGCGCAAGCACTTCGGCTTCGCCGACGACGCCCGGGTGCTGCTGGTGTTCGGCGGCTCGCAGGGCGCGGTCTCGCTGAACCGGGCGGTGTCGGCGGCCGCCGCCGACCTGGCCGCCGCCGGCGTCTCCGTGCTGCACGCCCACGGCCCCAAGAACACCCTCGAGCTGCGCACGCCGGGGCCGGGCGATCCGCCCTATGTGGCCGTGCCCTACCTGGACCGGATGGACCTGGCGTATGCGGCCGCCGACCTGGCCATCTGCCGATCCGGGGCGATGACGGTCGCGGAGGTGTCGGCCGTCGGGCTGCCGGCCATCTACGTACCGCTGCCGATCGGCAACGGCGAGCAGCGGCTCAACGCGCTGCCGGTGGTCAACGCCGGCGGCGGCATGATCGTCGCCGACGCCGACCTGACCCCCGCCCTGGTGGCCCGCGAGGCCGGCGGGTTGCTCAACGACCCGGCGCGGCTGGCGGCGATGACGACGGCCGCCGCGCGGGTGGGACACCCGGACGCGGCGCGACGGGTGGCCCAGGCGGCGCTGGACATCGCGGCGCGGAGGCGAGGGTGACCGCCGAGCAGCTGCCGCACTCGCTACCCCCTGAGTTGCAAAGGGTGCACATGGTCGGCATCGGGGGAGCCGGCATGTCGGGCATCGCCCGCATCCTGCTGGACCGGGGCGCGCTGGTCTCCGGGTCCGACGCCAAGGAGTCGCGCGGGCTGCACGCCCTGCGTGCCCGTGGCGCGCTGATCCGCGTCGGCCACGACGCGTCGTCGCTGGATCAGTTGCCGGGCGGCGTGACGGCGGTCATCACCACCCACGCCGCCATCCCGAAGACCAACCCCGAGCTCGTCGAGGCGCGCCGGCGCGGCATCCCGGTGATCCTGCGGCCCGTCGTGCTGGCCAAGCTGATGGCCGGGCGCACCACGCTGATGGTCACCGGCACGCACGGCAAGACGACGACGACGTCGATGCTGATCGTGGCCCTGCAGCATTGCGGGCGCGACCCGTCGTTCGCGGTCGGCGGCGAGCTCGGCGAGGCCGGCACCAACGCCCATCACGGCAGCGGCGACTGCTTCGTCGCCGAGGCCGACGAGAGCGACGGCTCGCTGCTGGAATACACGCCCAACGTCGCGGTGGTCACCAACATCGAGACCGATCACCTGGACTTCTACGGCAGCGCCGACGCGTACGTCGAAGTGTTCGACGCGTTCGTGGAGCGGCTGGCGCCCGGGGGAGCGCTGGTCGTGTGCACCGACGACCCGGGCGCGGCGGCGCTGGCCGCGCGCACCGCCGAGCTCGGCATCCGGGTGCTGCGTTACGGCTCCGCGGGTGACGGCCTGGCCGCCAGGCTGTTGTCGTGGGAGCAGCAGGGCACCGAGGCGGTCGCGCACATCCAACTTGCGGGCGAGGAGCACCCGCGCGTGATGCGGCTGTCGGTGCCCGGGCGGCACATGGCGCTCAACGCGCTGGGCGCGCTGCTGGCGGCGCTCGAGATCGGGGCATCGGCCGACGAGGTGCTCGACGGGCTGGCCGGATTCGAGGGCGTGCGGCGCCGCTTCGAACTGGTCGGGACCTCGGGAACCGGCCCGGAGGCGGTGCGGGTGTTTGACGACTACGCCCACCACCCCACCGAGATCGCCGCCACGCTGGCGGCGGTCCGCACCGTCCTCGAGCAGAGCGGGGACGGCCGCTCCATCGTGGTGTTCCAGCCCCATTTATATTCGCGCACAAAGGCTTTCGCCGCCGAGTTCGGCCGGGCGCTGGACGCCGCCGACGAGGTGTTCGTGCTCGACGTCTACGGCGCGCGCGAACAACCGCTCACCGGCGTCAGCGGGGCCAGCGTCGCCGAGCACGTCAGCGTGCCGGTGCGCTACCTGCCGGATTTCTCCGCGGTCGCCGGGGAGGTCGCCGAGGCCGCGGGCCCCGGCGACGTCGTCGTCACGATGGGTGCGGGCGACGTGACGCTGCTGGGTCCGGAGATCGTGACCGCGCTGCGGCTGCGGGCCAACCGCAGCGCGCCGGGCCGGCCGGGGATACCGCGATGACCGAGCCGAACGAGGCCAGCCCGCCCGAGCACGGCTCCGAGACCGCCGACGGCGTGATCACCGAACCGCTCGCGACGGGGCAGCAAGGCGAGGCCGCAGCCGAGGATCAGGCCGAGTTCGAGGGGCCACGTCGGCGGGCCCGCCGCGAGCGGGCCGAGCGCCGTGCGGCGCAGGCGCGCGCCCGGGCCATCGAGGAGGCCCGCCGCGAGGCCAAACGCCAGGCCAGCGGGCGCATCGTCAACCAACCCAGACCCGCCCGCGGCGTGGTGCGGGGCCTGAAGATGCTGCTGATCAGCGTGGTGGTGGCCGTCGTCGGTGTCGGGCTGGGGCTGGTGCTGTACTTCACGCCCGCGATGTCGGCGCGCGAGATCGTCGTCACCGGAACCGGCACGGTGACGCGCGAGGAGGTGCTCGACGCGGCGCGGGTGCGGCCCGGCACGCCGCTGCTGCAGATCAACACCAACCAGGTCGCCGAGCGGGTGGCCGCGATCCGGCGGGTGGCCAGCGCGCGCGTGCAGCGGCAGTACCCGTCGGCCCTGCGCATCACGATCGTGGAGCGGGTGCCGTTGGTGGTGAAGGACTTTCCGGACGGCCCGCACCTGTTCGACCGCGACGGCGTCGACTTCGCGACCGCCCCGCCGCCCCCGGCGCTGCCCTACATCGACGTCGCCGACCCCGGCCCGAGCGACCCGGCGACCAAGGCCGCGCTGCAGGTGCTGATCGCGCTGCGCCCAGAGGTTTCGGGCCAGGTGGGCCGGATCGCGGCGCCGTCGGTCGCCTCGATCACGCTGACGCTCAACGACGGGCGGGTGGTGATCTGGGGGACCACCGACCGCACCGAGGAGAAGGCCGAGAAACTGGCCGCGCTGCTCACCCAGCCCGGCCGGACCTACGACGTGTCCAGCCCCGATCTGCCGACCGTGAAGTAGCTGAGCGGGCCCGAATGTGCGGCCAGCCGCACGCTCGTCGCCCAACGTGCAGCCAGCCGCACGCTCGAGGTCACAAAAATTTGCGTGCCGCGCGTCGGCGCGCCTGCGGGATTAGCGCCCGCCTGACCCATACCGTTCTGTTTGCGCGGAACTACTTGACATAACTCTAACTCTATGGTTGAGGTTGAGGGTTTGCCAAGCGGACACACCGAGTCCCACCAGGGAGGAAGAAGTAATGATGACCCCCCCGCACAACTACCTGGCCGTCATCAAGGTTGTGGGTATCGGTGGCGGCGGCGTCAACGCCGTCAACCGGATGATCGAGCAGGGCCTCAAGGGCGTGGAGTTCATCGCCATCAACACCGACGCCCAGGCGCTGTTGATGAGCGACGCCGACGTCAAGCTCGACGTCGGGCGCGACTCCACCCGCGGGCTGGGCGCCGGGGCCGACCCGGAGGTCGGGCGCCGGGCCGCCGAGGACGCCAAGGACGAGATCGAAGAGCTGCTGCGCGGGGCCGACATGGTCTTCGTCACCGCCGGCGAGGGCGGCGGCACCGGCACCGGCGGGGCGCCCGTCGTGGCCAGCATCGCCCGCAAGCTGGGCGCGCTGACCGTCGGCGTGGTCACCCGGCCGTTCTCCTTCGAGGGCAAGCGGCGCGGCAACCAGGCCGAAAGCGGCATCGCCGCGCTGCGGGAAAGCTGCGACACGCTGATCGTGATCCCCAACGACCGGCTGCTGCAGATGGGCGACGCCGCGGTATCGCTGATGGACGCGTTCCGCAGCGCCGACGAGGTGCTGCTCAACGGCGTCCAGGGCATCACCGACCTGATCACCACGCCCGGCCTGATCAACGTCGACTTCGCCGACGTCAAGGGCATCATGTCCGGCGCGGGCACCGCCTTGATGGGCATCGGCTCCGCGCGCGGCGAAGGCCGCTCGCTCAAGGCCGCCGAGATCGCGATCAACTCGCCGCTGCTGGAGGCGTCGATGGAGGGCGCCCAGGGCGTGCTGATGTCGATCGCCGGCGGCAGCGACCTGGGCCTGTTCGAGATCAACGAGGCCGCCTCGCTGGTGCAGGACGCCGCCCACCAGGACGCCAACATCATCTTCGGCACCGTCATCGACGACTCGCTCGGCGACGAGGTGCGCGTCACCGTCATCGCCGCCGGCTTCGAGGCCAGCGGGCCGGGCCGCAAGCCGGTGATCGGCGCCGGGGAGAAAGCCGGCGCGCACCGGATCGAGTCGGCGAAGGCCGGCAAGCTCACGTCGACGCTGTTCGAACCCGTCGACGCGGTCAGCGTGCCGGTGCACACCAACGGCGCGACGTTGAGTATTGGCGGCGACGACGACGACGTCGACGTGCCGCCGTTCATGCGCCGCTGACGTCGTGCGCGTGACACGGGAACGGCCCGGCCGTCCGGATACTGGTCACGTGAGCGTTCGCATCCGGCGGGTGACCACCACCCGCGCGGGCGGTGTCTCGGCGCCGCCGTTCGACACCTTCAACCTGGGTGACCACGTCGGTGACGACCCGGCCGCGGTGGCCGCCAACCGATCCCGGCTGGCCGCCGCCCTCGGGCTGGGCACCGACCGGCTCGTGTGGATGAACCAAATCCATGGCGACCGGGTCGAGGTGGTCGACGCGCCGCGGAGCTCCGCGGTCGACGGCACCGATGCGCTGGTGACGAGCACCCCGCGATTGGCGCTGGCGGTGGTGACCGCCGACTGCGTCCCGGTGCTGATGGCCGATGCGCGCGCCGGCGTGGTCGCCGCCGTGCACGCCGGCCGCGTCGGCGCGCAGCGCGGGGTGGTCGCGCGCGTGGTGGAGGCGATGCTCGGGCTCGGCGCGCAGGCCGGCGACATCTCGGCGCTGCTCGGGCCGGCGGTCAGCGGCCGCAACTACGAGGTGCCCGCCGCGATGGCCGACGAGGTCGAGGCGGCGCTGCCGGGCAGCCGGACCACTACCTCGGCGGGCACGCCCGGACTGGATCTTCGGGCCGGAATCGCTTGCCAGCTAAGGGATTTGGGTGTCACGGCGATCGACGTCGACCCCCGCTGCACGGTGGCCGACCCCACCCTGTTCAGTCATCGCCGGGACGCGCCGACCGGTCGGCTGGCGTCGCTGGTCTGGATGGAGTGACCTCCATGGCGGGGGACATGCCGGCCGGGCAAGACCGCGAAACGGAATTGACCCACGCATTGGCCGCGGTGCGTTCGCGACTTGCGACGGCCGCGGAAGCGGCGGGCCGCAATGTCAGCGAAATTGAACTTCTCCCCATTACCAAATTCTTTCCAGCAACCGATGTCGCGATTTTGTCTCGATTGGGTTGTCGGTGCGTTGGCGAATCCCGCGACCAGGAAGCCGCGGCGAAGGTCGCCGAAGTCGCGCGGTTGGCCGGTAGTTCGGCGCTTGCGGACTTGCCGAATATGCACTGGCACATGGTCGGCCGCATTCAGCGCAATAAGGCGCGGTCGCTGGCCAACTGGGCGCACACCGCCCACTCGGTCGACAGCACCCGGCTGGTGACCGCGCTCGATCGGGCGGTGTCGACGGCGCTGTCGGAGGGACGCCGGTCCGAGCCGCTGCGCGTCTACGTCGAAGTCAGCCTCGACGGCGACGTGTCCCGCGGCGGCGTCGACATCACCGGGCCCGGCGCCCTCGATCAGGTCTGCGCGCAGGTCGCGGACTCCAAAAGCCTGAAGCTGCTCGGCCTGATGGGCATCCCGCCGCTCGACTGGGACCCCGAGCGGGCCTTCGACCTGCTGCGATCGGAGCACCGCCGGGTGCTCGAATCGCACCCGGATGCGGTGGGTTTGTCCGCCGGCATGTCCAGCGACTTCGAAATCGCCGTCAAACATGGTTCGACATGTGTGCGTGTCGGTACCGCGCTATTGGGTCCGCGGCGGCTACCGTCACCGTAATTAGTCACTGTAGTCACACCTTCATCACAGACACCAATAATCCCAGGGGCTAGAAGGGTTAAGCGATGAGCACACTGCACAAAGTCAAGGCCTACTTCGGTATGGCTCCGATGGAGGACTACGACGACGAGTACTACGACGACCGGGCGCCCTCCCGCGGATTCCCCCGCCCGCGCTTCGACGACGGCTACGGGCGCTACGACGGGCGCGACTTCGACGACCCGCGCGGCGAGCCTGCCGACTACCCGCCGAGCTACCGCGGCGGCTACCCGGAGGAGCGTGGCTACAGCCCCCGCGAATTCGACCGTCCGGAGATGGGCCGCCCGCGCCTCGGGTCGTGGCTGCGGAACTCCACCCGCGGCGCGCTGGCCATGGACCCGCGCCGGATGGCGATGCTGTTCGAAGAAGGCAGCCCGCTGTCGAAGATCACCACGCTGCGGCCCAAGGACTACAGCGAGGCGCGCACCATCGGCGAACGTTTCCGCGACGGCACCCCGGTCATCATGGACCTGGTGTCGATGGACAACGCCGACGCGAAGCGGCTCGTCGACTTCGCGGCCGGCCTGGCCTTCGCGCTGCGCGGCTCGTTCGACAAGGTCGCGACCAAGGTGTTCCTGCTGTCGCCCGCCGACGTCGACGTATCACCCGAAGAGCGTCGCCGGATCGCCGAAACCGGCTTTTACGCTTACCAATAGGCGCGCCCGGGCCGCCGCCTAGCAGGTCGGCGGCCGTGAGGTGTGTGCCCGCACCGTTGACTCGGTACGCTGGCGGCTGATATTCGGGTCATCTCATCGGTTAGGTCGGGGCGTCGCAGTTGGTGCTGTTCTTTCAGATCCTTGGGTTCGCGCTGTTCATCTTCTGGCTGCTGCTGATCGCCCGGGTCGTCGTCGAGTTCATCCGTTCGTTCAGCCGTGACTGGCATCCGACCGGCATCACCGTGGTGGTTCTCGAGATCATCATGTCGATCACCGACCCGCCGGTGAAACTGCTGCGGCGGCTGATCCCGCAGCTCACCATCGGGGCGGTCCGCTTCGACCTGTCGATCATGGTGCTGCTGCTGGTCGCGTTCATCGGCATGCAACTGGCGTTCGGCGCCGCCGCGGGAGCCGCGCCGTGAGCGCGCCGACGGAGCCTGGAGACGGTTCGGCCACGTTTTAGCGTCGGTTCGGCGGCCGCGATTTAAAAACTTTAAGGGTTTGGATTTTATTGGTCTTAGTGTTTGAAATTGGTTCTTAATTATTGGGCTAATCGGCTACCGCCGGGTCTGGTGTGACAGGATGGACGGCAGTTGCACGACGGCAACCACTCCGTTCTACACTTTCCAGATCGTTTGACAGGAACTCGAGGGGACGAACAATGCCGCTTACACCAGCCGACGTCCACAATGTGGCGTTCAGTAAGCCGCCGATCGGCAAGCGCGGTTACAACGAAGACGAGGTCGACGCCTTCCTCGACCTGGTGGAAAACGAGCTGACGCGGCTCATCGAGGAGAACTCCGATCTGCGTCAACGCATCGAGGAGCTGGACCGCGAGCTGGCCGCCGGGGGTGGCGGCGGCGCCGCCCAGCCCACCCAGGCGATCCCCACCTACGAGCCCGAACCCGAGCCGGTCAAGCCGGCGCCCGTCGTGGCGCCCCCGCCGCCCGCGGCCCCCTCGGGAACCAACGAGGAGCAGGCCCTCAAGGCCGCCCGGGTGCTGAGCCTGGCCCAGGACACGGCTGATCGGCTCACCAGCACCGCCAAGGCCGAGTCCGACAAGATGCTTGCCGACGCGCGCGCCAACGCCGACCAGATCCTCAGCGAGGCCAAGCACACCGCCGAGACCACCGTCGCGGAGGCCCGGCAACGCGCCGACGCGATGCTGGCCGACGCCCAGAGCCGCTCGGAGACCCAGTTGCGGCAGGCCCAGGAGAAGGCCGACGCCCTGCAGGCCGACGCGGAACGCAAGCACTCCGAAATCATGGGAACCATCAACCAGCAGCGCACCGTGCTGGAGGGCCGCCTCGAGCAGCTGCGCACGTTCGAGCGCGAGTACCGGACCCGCCTCAAGACCTACCTCGAATCTCAGCTCGAGGAACTCGGCCAGCGCGGCTCGGCGGCACCCGTCGACTCCAGCGCCGATGCCGGCGGGTTCGACCAGTTCAATCGGGGTAATAACTAGCCTGGCAGCCGCGCCAAGCCACGACGCGGCACTAACCTGCACTGGACCTGGCAATCCCGCTCGTCGCCTGGAGGATGGCCGATGCTGATCATTGCGCTGGTACTCGCCCTGATCGGGCTCGTCGCGTTGGTGTTCGCGGTCGTCACCAGCAACGAGTTGGTCGCCTGGGTGTGCATCGGCGCCAGCGTCCTGGGCGTGGTGCTCCTGATCATCGACGCCCTGCGGGAACGCCAGCGGCGCGACGCCGGCGGCGAAGTCGCCGAAGACGCTGTAGCAGCGGGGGACGGCGAGGACGCGACGGTCGATTACCCCGAAGAAGTCCCGGAGGAGGGCGAACGACCCGCCGAGGACACCACCGTCGGCGAGTCGTCACAGGGGCTCGAAACCAGCGAGGAGTCCGCGGTGCCCGCCGAGGGCCGCGGCGAGGACCGCACCACGTAGCCGTCAGCGGGTCGGCGTATTCAGCAGCTCGCGGACCTCATCGTCACTGACCTGGTGGAAATCGGCGTACACCTGCCCGACGGCTTCAAACCCGGGGGGCATGGTCGCGCACACCACGTCGTCGGCTTCCTGCCCGATCTCGCGGCACGTCGACGGGGGGCCGACCGGAACCGCGACGACGATCGACCGCGGGCCCGCGGCCCGCAGGGCGCGGACGGCGACCAGCATGCTGGCCCCCGTGGCGATGCCGTCGTCGACCAGGATCACGGTCTTGCCCCGCGGGTCGGCGATGGGGCGGCCGCCCCGGTACGCCTGCTCGCGCCGGTGGAGTTCGGCCGTCTCGCTGGCGACCACCTCGCGGACCTGCTCGTCCGTAATGTGCAGGCTCGAAACCACGTTGTCGTTCATCACCACCGCTCCGCCGCTGGCCAGCGCGCCCATTGCGAGCTCCGGCCAGCGCGGCACCCCGAGCTTGCGGACCAGGAACACGTCGAGCGGTGCGTGCAGCGCCGCCGCGATTTCCCACGCAACCGGGACGCCGCCGCGGGCGAGCCCGAAAACCAGTAGATCGTCCTTGTCCCGGTAGGACGCTAACTGCTCGGCGAGCACGCGGCCGGCCTCGCGACGGTCGCGGAACGTGCGCGTCGCCGTTCGCCGAAGAAAGCCGCTCGGTGGGTTCATTGGTCGCATTCGCCAGGCTTGGCCTTTATCTAGCCTACGTGCGGCGTCCAGGTGCGCGAAGCAGGCCAGGGGGCCGGATTCTCGCGGTGAGTTTCATCACGCAGTAGCCTTGTGCGCGAGGGGAATTCGCGGCGACACGAGAGGAATGACGAAATGGGTCGACGCACTTACACGTCCTACAGCATCGCCTGCGCGGTGGTGTGGGCGGTTATCTTGATCGGGGTTTCGGCGGTGGCGGGCGCGGACACCCGGCGCACGTTCCTGCTGGTTGGCTTCGGGTGGGGGATCGGCTGGCTGTCGGCGACGATCGCCCGGGCCGTCTACCCGCCGCCCAGGCGGCACGCCGGGCCGTAAGACCGCTGTGTGCTCGCGGCGTCGCCGCTCAACACACACGAGCCGTAAAGCCGCGGTGTGATGGCGGCTTCGCCGCTCAACACACCCGGGTAGTAAAAACCGCTGTGTGATCGCGGCTTCGCCGCTCAACACACTCCATCGGCTCGGAAATGAACGCGAGCGTTCATTTCGCTCGCCTCAGTCGTGTGTCCGAGGGGGGAGTTGTCCACCTGCGACACGAGTTGAGACCTTCCAACTCGGTCGTTGACGGAACGGTCGATGGCCATCGTAATCAGTTTGAGCTGCATGTATTGCGTAAATGCGTCCTCTGGCCGACTATATATGTGTGAGTGAGATGACGGCTGTGGCAGGTGCGGAGATCCTGGGGGTTTCGGCGCGCCAAGTCGCGCGGCTTGCCCGTGCGGGGGAGTTGACGGTGACGCGGACGGTTGGCGGTGCGTTGTTGTTGGATGGCGCGTCGGTGCATCGGCTGGCAAACCAGGTCCGCCACAACGGGCGCCCGTGGGCGCCCGCCACGGCGTGGGCGGCGCTCGCGTTGCTCTCCGGTGAGCGTGTGGATTGGCTGGGCGCCTCGGCGTTGTCGCGGCTGCGGCATCGGCTGCGGGCCGGCGGCGCGTCGCAGTTGTGTTGGATGACGCGTCGCCGCGCATCGGTGCTCCGGATGCGTGGGTGGGGCACCGATACCGGGCTGCTGGCCTCGGGAGTCAGTGCATTGCACGATGAGGCGATGTCGCAGCTGTTCGATCTCACGGCTGTCGATGGGCGAGTCGAGGGTTATGTTCGTGCTCGCGATTTGGCCGGCGTGGTCCGCGCGGCCGGGCTTGTCGATGACGTGGGGGGTGACGTGATCGTGCGGGTGGTGCCTGAGGATGCCGGCTACGCGGTCGACCACATCGTAACGGCCGCGGTGGCGGTCGACTTGGCCGAGTCGCTGGACACCCGCGAGTCTGCTGCGGGGATCGGTGTCCTCGAGGATTTGCTCGACCGGTTTCGTTGCGGTGACACCGGCCGGCGCGTGTCGGGACGACGGGACCGATGAGTCCGCAGGCCGAGAATCGACCGCTCTGGCAGGTGGATGCCCCGGCGGGCGGATGGCCATCGCCGTGGCCGCAGCTCGTCGAGATCGCCCAGGCCGTCCCCTGCACGCAGTGGACGCTGGTGGGTGGATTGATGGTGCAGCTGCATGCCGTGCGGGCGGGGTTGCCGCTGACCCGCGCCACGCGTGATGTGGACATGATCTTGCACATCGAGACCGGAGCGGCGACATTTGGAGGCGTCCGGCGTGAGTTGGAACGCCTCGGATATCGCCTGCGTGAACCCGTCGGCAGCGGGCCGGTACACCGTTTCGTCCGTGGTGCTGGCGACGGCGAGACGGTCGATGTCATGGTGGCTGATCGCCTTCCGCTCAAGCTTCATCCGAAGGTGTTGCAGCGGAAGGTGTTTGCCGTCCCGGGTGGGACTTCGGCGCTGCGCAAGACGGTCAACTGTGAGGTCACTGCCGGCGCGGGCGCCGTCACGCTCAGCATTCCTGACGTGCTGGGCGCGTTGGTGCTCAAAGGCGCCGCCTACCTGGATGACTCGCGTGATCGCGGTCGCCATCTCGATGACGCGGCAGTGCTGGCCTGCGCAGTGACCGATCCGGTTGGTGATCGCGCTCGGATGATTGGCAGCGACCGCAAACGTATCGCCGCGCTGTGGACGATGCTCAGTGATCTTGGCCATCGATCGTGGATAGGTACGGGGACAAACTCACGACGAGGGCACGCAGCACTGCGAGTCCTGAGCGGCGCCTGACGATCCTGGGTGTTATCAGTGCTTCGAGTGTCTTAGCTGTCGGGACGAGCTCCTCCCGACAAATCGCTGAGTTGGTTGTATCGCGCAAGTACGCGCTCCAGCGCGGATTGGAGACGATCCCGATGTGCGGGCAGCGTAGGGATCACCCGGTGGAGTTCTCGGCCAACTTTCTTCAAGGCTTCGTGCATGGATAGAAGTACGTAGTTGGCGTGCACGCTGGTGGAGACGAGAGCGTCAGTCGCGGCTAGCGCATTGTCGATATCGTCAGTATGGAGTTGGCACACGATCATCAACGCGTCGAGGAGCACGCCGTTTTCGATTGACTCATTGGCTTCCCGCCATAGGAGTACGTGACGAAGGAGTTCGTCAAACTGCCCCGCCTCGTAGAGACGATTCGCGAGATTGTTCTGTATCGCACCGCCAGGATTCGCAGAGGGGTCACTGTCCGCGATGCCGGCGAGTTCGGTCCGCGCTCCGGCTAATAGCGGCGAATTGCGGTGTAGATCGGTGCGATTGAGGTAGCTGAGGGTCTCGGCGGCGATTACGTAGCCGAACCTGCGTTTCGACTCGTCCGCGCTAGCGGTAGCTTCGCGAACCGCGACCAGGAGTGGGTTCACGAGTGTGGAGACCATTTCCGGGGCTGCTTCGCCGATTGATAGATCGCCGATCATGTTGCTGAGAATCTTGGCTCGGATGAGTCGCGCATGTTGCTCATGCAGCCACGGCGCCAGATCCTGTGTTGCGGCATGACCGAGTTCAAGTGCCTGCTGCAGCCTGCCGCGACTCGCTGCGCACGTGCTGAGCTCTGCCCGCAGAAGTGCTTTTGCGTAGCTGAACACACGGAGACTCTGCCTCGACATCGATGACAACGGCTCGTTCTCCGCGATGAGCGCCAGAAGATCATCGGCGTGGACGCGAAGCTGTTCGACTGCGAAGAATTCGCCTTGGTCGCGCAACTTTCCCAGCCACCCGACAAGGAAGTACATGAATACGGTGCACTGGGACTCTAGATAGCCGTGGGGTACAGCGGCCAAGTATGACCGGCGGAGAATGTCGTGAACGAGGGGATGGACCGCAACCGTCTCACTGACGGGTGTGCGGTTACCTTGCCCGTCGTTCACAACTCGCTGAGCGATGGACTGCGTGCGCAACGCAGACAGAACTCCCCGGCGAAGAGCTTGATCCACCTCGGTTGGTACCGGGAGGTTCGCAAGATCGACGTAGACTGATTCGTCTGTCGCCTGCAGAATGAAATTGAGTGGCAACAGTTCTGGCGCAAGCAGACAGCCGATCTCCACGACGGCCCGCGCCGACCTACCGTACACCTGCCCGGTTCGCGTGCCTTTTGCCAAGCTGCGGGAGGCATGCTGGATAGCTGCAAACGCCGTCGACGGGAAGCCGGGCGGTATCGATGCATCGTCGGCGAGCGCTTCCAAATCGCTGAAGTACTGCAAAGCCAACTCGTCGAGTTGACCCTCAGTGTTCTTGAAGTAGATCGCAGACATGCTCACAGCCAAGGGCACCAGACCCAAACGGACAACAATCTCGCGGATCGAATCGCGGGCACGGTCGAGATCTGCGGGCCCGATATCCGCATAGGCTGCAAAGCAATCGATGGCTTCATCTTCGGTGAACTCAGCCACTTCGATAACCGGAGCACTTGGCCACCAGTTGAGACTGTTATTGGATGCGATGATAATCGAGCCGTAACCTCGCGACGGGATGTATTCCTCTATATCTGTGCGGTTTTGGAGTCCATCGAAGATGAGCAACCAAGGGCCCGGGTGGCGGCCGAGGATGCCGGCGAACACCGGCCCGATTGTTGTGCCAGCCGGGACGGTCTCGTTCAACTGCTCAATCAGATTGCGGATCTGCGGTTCGATGAAGCCAACGTCGCGACAGTCGACCCAACACATGAACGCGTACGAGATGGCTTCAATATGGCAATAGTCCGATGCAAGAACGGTTTTCCCGTTTCCTGTCCGGCCCGCCAACACCACGCGAGAAGGAGTCGACACGTCCTTCGTAAGGTCGAGATGGCTTTGAATCTCATTGAGGTAGCCCAGCCTGGGAACGGTCGACAGATAGTTCGGGATGTTGGTAATCGGTAAGCCCCAATCAAATCCGCCGGCGACTTGCGCGATCGCTGCGTCCGGCATGACGAGCTTGTCGAGAAGATCGAGGGCGGAAATTCTGCTTGGTTCTGTCCCCGCCGCAGCGCTGAAGATGAAGTCGACAAGGATCGAGACCAGCAGCTGGCAGGTGACGGTGCCTGGCGAGCGTCCACGCTCCACGCGGAAACCTTTGATCAACTCCGTGATTGAGTCGAACAACTCAGCCGTGCTTCGCGAGTCGAAGATGATGCGCGGTTCCGCAGCTCCAATAGGCGCCTGCGGGCCCGACGGCCAGGTGTACTCCGTCCGGCTCGCATAGGTCGTTTGCTCTATCGCCGCGTCGGCCAGGACGGGCGAGAGGGGCTTGTTCGTGAGCAGAATTCTTTCTTCAGCGGGGTGGATCACAAGTCGTTCGAAGACTTCTCCCGCAGCGGCCGGCTGCAGCGGGTGATCATCGGGCTCAGAGGACGACTTCACCTGCACGTTGTGCGATGGCTCGTCGTCAATCTCGACCGCGAAGTCGACTACATCGTCGTCTTTGCCATCGTCCTTCCTATGCAGCGGCTCGATCACCAGCGTCGCGTGCGGTATCAGAGCGAGGTTATTTCGAAGAAAGCCCAAGACGTATTCGGCCGTTACGAGGTACTGGTACCTGAGACCGAAGGCTGCGATACCGCCGCCGCCCAACGCGACCATCCTGCTCCCCGTCGTTGTCAGGTACTTGGTCGCCAGACTATCCACCACAGTCCGGCTGAACCTTTACGTCCGCCAGTATCACCAGGACGCGGCGCATTGAATCGCGGTGAGTCCGGAGACATGTCGAAGCAATTCACGGTCCTCGGGGTCACCTGCGCATGGTGTAGACGATGTAGAGATGATCGCTCGGATTCGTCCAGGTGAAGTTCACCCGCTTGCCAATGCCGTTGAGATTCCATTCGATGTAGTCGGGTGGCTCGACGCATCCGCGGAACCAATTCTTCACCCCATTGGCTTGGTGTACCCACGATAAATGGGAAGAATCGATACTGGCGGCTTGGGTGCCCAAGGTCCCGCCCGGGCCGACTGTGAGAAGCCGCAGAGGTGGGTTGCGCCTCGCTTGTGCGGCCATCCACAGTGCCCCAATGTATTTGGTGTATGCGTAGCCGATGAACGAACTGTACTTGCGCTTGGGAAAAACTTTCGTAAACCTGGATAGAGAAGCGCTCACTGCGCTATAGATTATCCTCATGGTCGACGTAGAACTTCGGTTCGATGGTCAAGTCGCGGTCGTCACGGGTGCTGGGAATGGCATCGGTAGGTCCTATGCCCTTGAACTAGCCGCGCGGGGAGCGGCGGTCGTGTGCAATGACATCGCCGCGTCTGCAGCAGATTCGACCGTTGCAGAGATCGAACGGTCCGGGGGGCGGGCGGTCGCGGAGACGAGTTCGGTCGCAAGTCCGCAAGGCGGCGAAGCGATCGTGGCCGCGGCCATCGATGCCTTTGGTTCGGTTGACATCCTCATCAACAACGCCGGCCAAATTCGCAATGCGTCCTTTGATGAGATGACCATCGAGGACTTTGATGACGTCGTCCGGACCCATCTTGCCGGCTCCTTCTACGTCACGCAGCCCGCGTACCGGCGGATGAAGAAGTCTGGGTGCGGTCGGATTATCTTCACGTCTTCGGATGCGGGACTCTTCGGCCTCGAGTGGTCGGCGAACTATGCGGCTGCGAAGGCCGGGCTCGCCGGGCTGTCAAAGGTGGTGGCAATCGAAGGGGCGCCGTTCGGCATCACTGCGAACGTGGTGCTTCCGATGGCCATGGGCACGAGCCTGGACAGCGGGCGTCCGCCGTACTCACCAACGGGACTCGAAAACATATTCAACGCAATCTCCCCCGTAGCCGCCTACATGACGGTTGAGAATGTCGCGCCATTCGTTGTATTCCTGGTCAGCCGCGCCTGCGAGTTTTCCGGTCGCATCTTCTCGATCGGTTGTGGCCGCGTCGCTGAAGCGTTCATCACCATGGGTCAAGGGTGGTTTGCGCCAGACCCCTCGCGGTCGACACCCGAAGAAATCGCCGCCCATCTGGACGAGGTCTGCAACTTCGACGGCACTGTCACGCTCGACTCCGCGCTCGACCAGTTCCGCACGATCGCCGCGCGTATCTCCCACTAGCGTGTCGAACCGTCGCCATTGCACGTGGCACTCATAGGAGCCGTGAACTACCCCGGGATTTGTTCCTGGTCGGTTGCGTATCCTTCGTCAATGGCATCGAACGTGTCGGGGAAGGTTGCGTTCGTCACCGGCGGGGCGTCCGGCATTGGCGCCGCGTTGGCGACCAAGTTGGTGGACGGGGGCGCCGAGGTCTGGATCGCCGATCGTCAGATCGGCCCCGCGCAGGATCTAGCGCAACACCTCAACAGGGGTGGCACAAAGGCGTACGCGATTGAGCTGGATGTGCGCAGCTACCCATCGTTTGAGCGTGCCGTCGCCGAGGCGGTAGGGCAGTCCGGGCGGATCGACTACCTGTTTAACAACGCAGGCATTTTGGTCGACCGTGAGGTCGACTCGTACACGCTCGATGACTGGAACGACGTGTTGGATGTGAACCTGCGCGGTGTGGTGCACGGCATTCAGGCGGTCTATCCGATCATGATCGCGCAGCACTCCGGCCACATCGTGAACACAGCCTCGATCGGCGGTCTCGCCACCGGCGCAGTGCCAGCCAGCTACGCCGCCACTAAGCACGCCGTCGTCGGGATCTCCAAGTCGTTGCGCATCGAGGCCGAGCGCCACGGCGTGCAGGTATCGGTGCTTTGTCCTGGCATGGTCTCGACTCCGATGGTGCTAACGGAGAGACATCGGGGGATGGCACCAGGACCAATAGAACGCTTTCTGGAAACTTCAAAACCCGAACGGTTCGCTGAGCGCGCCCTTCGTGCCGTGTTGCGGGGAGACGCGATCATTGTGTTGCCGACGTGGTGGAAGGCATTCTGGTACCTGGAGCGGTTCTCGCCCGCATTGTCGATGCTCGTCGCAAAAGCCATGCTTAAGCAAAAACGCCGGATGCAGTCCACCGCCGCCTGATCTGCTGTCTTATGGCTAGGCAACACCGGGTTCTAAAACTGCCGCAATTTCACCGCGCCGCAGGCTTGCAAGAGCAAGATGCCACGAGACAGCGTTCCCTCGAAGTGCATCGTGCCTCAGTTGCAGCGTTTCATTCGAATGCCAAATAGGCATGGCAAACACAAGACTCCCAGTCAGCTGAGGCGCATCGGTAAGGATTCCAGACCCCGTAATGAGGGAATGGGCTTGAGCCGCAGACTTTCCCGGGGCACGGTGATCTCCAATTTGTCGAACCGTTGCAGCAACTGGGTGAGCGCGATGCGGCCCTCCAATCTCGCGAGGTGATGCCCAAGGCAGTAGTGCGCGCCAGACGCGAAGGCTAAGTGCTTATTCGGTGTGCGCGAAAGATCGAGTTGTTCGGCATCAGTGAAGATGCTCTCGTCGCGATTAGCGGAAATGATCATCCCAAAAACTCTGCTGCCCTTCGGGATTCGGGTTCCCGCGATCTCCACGTCTTCTAACGCCACGCGCACGGTCCCCACTGGCACTGGAGTGGTGAACCGCAACAGTTCTTCGATGCCGGTGTCAATCAATTCCGGCTCAGTGCGCAGCCTCGCGAGCTGATCGGGGTGCTCGAGCAGGGCCACCACGCTGTTGCCGATCAGGTTGGATGTGGTGTCGTGGCCGGCCAGCAGGAGCAGAAATATCATCGCGATCGCTTCACGGTCGCTGAGCTTGTCACCGTCGTGGGTGGCGCGCACCAGCTGCGAAATGAGCCCGTCGTCAGGATCGAGACGTCGTTCATCGGCGAGGCGTTCGAACAAATCCGTCAGCTTCGCCGCGCTGGTCACGAACCCGAAGAGGCCCCGTGGCCCCGCGGCTGAGCTCTGGGTCAAGCGCAGGCACAGGACATGGAACTCTTTGCGGTCGTCATCTTTAACGCCGAGCAATCGAGCAATCACCGTCAGGGGTAACGGCACAGCATAGTCACTGACTAGATCGACCTCGCCAGCGTGCGCCAGCTGCTCAACCAACTCCCGCGCAATACGGGTGATGTCACCGGCCAAACCGGCGACGAGTTTCGGCGTGAAGGCTTTGTGCACAAGTCTGCGCAATCGCTGATGTTCGGGATCATCTTTGGTCACCATCGTCTCGGTAAACAGCCGGATCGGCTTCGGTATTAGCCAGCGCACCCGGCGCACCGAGTCGTGGCGCATCACATCGCTGGAAAACCGCGGGTCGGCGTGCATGGCGAGAACATCTTCGTATCGGGTCAGCATGTATCCCTTACCCTTCCCCCCGATTATCAGAGGGGCCCGCACCCGCGATACCGGGGCTGATCTGCGCAGCTCGGCATATTTCGGATAGGGATTGCTGAACATGATGGGATCGGTGAGATCGGTGAACTCCGAGCATCCGGCCAGCGCTGTCATGGCCCAACTATGGGACACCCTTGCGAAAAATGCACGCATTCACGTGACCCCACGAAGATCCTGCAAGCGGCGCACCTTCGCGTGAGCCGCCTTTACGGGGAATCTTCGGAAAGGTGCTCGCCGTACTCGTGAATACGCCCACCGAGGCGAAGTTATCTCGTGCCGCTGAGGTATGGCCGACCACTCATTCGGGAGGGTCGCCCTCGAGTTCGCGGATGTAGCGTTCGGCGAATTGCACCGTCTTGGCATGCCCCAAGGTCACGCCGAGTGTCTCCTCGATAGCCAAGACGCCGGTGACGCTGCGCATCATGGTCATCACCACTTCGGGTGGCGCCTCGTCCGGAGGGATTCCGTAGCCTTCGAGAATGCCTGAGAGGGCCGCGATTTGCTCGTTGCGCAACAACTCAACGTAACGCGCGAGCTCGTCCCGCAACGCCTTGCGGCGGTTGGCCAGGGCGATGAACTCGATGCCGAACACGATCACCCGGGTGTCGGTGCCCATGCGCCACAGCGCCCACAGCGGTCTGTCCGTCTTTAGCGCCTGGCGCTGCAGTTCGAGTCCTTGCTCAGCTCGCCGCCGTAGGACCGCCAGGAACAGGTCGTCCATCGTGCCGAAGTGGTACGGCACCAACTGCGACCTCAAGCCCGCTTCCTTCGCCACATTGCGACCTGTGACAGCGGTGTAGCCATCGCGCAGAAGCAGTCGTTCGGCCGCATCGAGAAGCAGTTGGCGTGTCTTAGCGTCCGGCGACCCGGTTCTGCGTGGCGACGTCACCACTTGCTTCCATTCATCTGACCTGACCTGAATCTTCGGCTGTCATCGTAAGCCATCTTGAACATGCCTGGGCGCAGCGCTACTGTTAAGCGGTTGCTTAACTGACCTGCTTACAAGCCCCTGTTTCCCGAACGGCCCACGGCTGTGACTTCGAACGGCTCCGTCCGGACGCGGCCAGCACAGCATTCGGCAGCGGTGAGCGAGGAGTGATGCCGTGAGTACGTCGAGTACAGAAACCGCGCCCGCGCCGGTCGAGTTTGATCCCTATTCCAACGTGTTCTTCGATTCCCCCTTCGATACGTATCGGCGTATGCGGGACGAAGCGCCGGTGTATTACAACCCGAAGTACGACTTCTACGCCTTGACGCGCTACGACGACGTGGCAGCGGCTTACAAGGACACCGCGACCTACTCATCAGCGCACGGCGCCAGTCTGGATCAGGTCAAGTCCGACGACATGAACGTGCGCGACCTCAAACTCATCATCCTCATGGACCCGCCCGAGCACGACCGCATGCGAAAATTGGTCAGCCGGGCGTTTACCCCGCGCGCGATCGCGGGCCTCGAATCGATGGTTCGCGACCAAATCAGTCAGGCGATCAGCGCACTCAATCCCGCGTCGTTCGACGCCGTCGCAGACTTCTCCGCGCTCTTCCCGGTTGAGGTCATCACGGCCATGCTCGGCGTCCCCGCCAGCGACAGGCAACAACTCCGCAAATGGATCGATGCCGGGCTTGAACGCGAACCGGGCAGCATGGAGCTCTCCCAGGCGAACATGGACGCCATCCTCCAAACCGGCGCCTACTATTACGAACTGATCCAAGAACGTCGCGCACACCCCCAAGACGACATGATCAGCCGACTGATCGAAGTCGAGCTCGACGAGGACGGCGCTTCGCGCACTCTCGATGACATCGAAATTGCCGGGTTTGCAAGCATGCTCGGGGCCGCCGGTGCAGAAACGGTGACCAAACTTGTCGGCAACGCGGTGGTGGTCTTCGCCGACTACCCTGACCAGTGGCAACTGCTGCAACGAGATCGCACCAAAATAGGTGCCGCGGTAGAAGAACTCCTGCGCTTTGAGAGCCCCTCCCAGTACAACGTGCGGTACACCCTGCGCCAGGCGGCCCTGCACGACACGACGATTCCAGACGGGAGCGCTGTGTTGCTGATCAATGGGTCGGCGAACCGCGATGAGCGCGTTTTCCCTGACCCTGACCGCTTCGATATCGACCGCCGGCGAAAGTTCGGCTACAACATCGGTTTCGGCTACGGAATTCATAGTTGTCTGGGTGCGGCGCTGGCACGCCTCGAGAGCCGAATCGCATTGGAGATGCTGCTCGATTTCATCCCACGATTCGACATCGACCGTTCAGGTCTGCGCCGAGTCCACATGAGCAACGTCGCAGGCTGGTCCAACGTGCCGGTACGCGCGCGATGACCTGCGCCCCTGAATTGTTGCGTCTCGAATAGTGAGGAGCTCGACCACACATGACACCGAACGCGCTTACCGACGTCCACTTCGATCCCTACGACACCTCGTTGGTCGCCGATCCCTATCCGATGTTCAAACGATTGCGCGACCAAGCTCCGCTGTACCGAAACGACCAATATGACTTCTTCGCATTGAGCCGATTCGCCGACGTGGAGAAGGGGCTACGCGAGCACGAGACCTTCAGCTCAGCCCGAGGCAACGTGCTTGAAGTGATCAGGGCGGGCATCGACATCCCCTCAGGTCTGATCGTCATGAACGACCCGCCGCGGCAAACCATCCACCGGAAATTGTTGTCGCGCATGTTCACACCCCGAAAAATCGCCCAATTGGAACCCATGATCCGTACTTACTGCACACGCAGCCTGGACCCGCTGGCCGGTGCGGATGGTTTCGACTTCGTCGCTGACCTGGGCGCACAAATGCCGATGCGTGTAATCGGAATGCTGCTTGGTATCCCCGAGGAGCGCCAAGAAGCGGGCAGAGAGGCGGTCTACGAGGCGATCAACACCAGCCCTGGTGGCGAGGCGCCGTTCGCGGCAACGGGATTCATCGACGACGAGTTGATCGCGGAATACGTTGACTGGCGCGCCAAAAACCCCTCCGACGACATCGTCACCGAACTACTGAACGTGGAGTTCGAGGACGAAACCGGAAATCGGAGGCGGCTCGACCGAGACGAACTCCTCTCCTACGTGCGGCTACTACAAGCGGCAGGCAACGAAACGACCACTCGACTCATCGGATGGGCAGGCAAGATACTCGCCGAAAACCCCGATCAGCGCGCACAACTCGTCGCCGACCCCTCGCTGATACCCAACGCGATCGAGGAAATGCTCCGTCTGGAAACCCCCGCACCTCATGTCGCCCGGCATGTCACCCGCGACGTTGAGTACTACGACCAGATCGTGCCCGAGGGCAGCATCATGATGCTGCTCATCGCGGCCGCCAACCACGACGACCGACAATTTCCCCCCGACGGCGACAGTTTCGACATCCACCGTCGCCCCAAAACCCACCTCAGCTTCGCTGCCGGAGCTCATTTCTGCCTCGGCGCTGCCCTTGCGCGCTTGGAAGGCAGGATCGCTCTGGAAGAGGTACTGCGCCGTTTCCCCGAGTGGGACATCGACATGTCCAACGCCATCATGTCCACCACGTCAGTCGTGCGCGGTTGGGAAACAATGCCCGCCATCATCAAGTAAATCGTCCCGACTCGATTCGGGGCACGCTGACGGAGACCGGAAGGACGGGAGGGTGTGCAAGTGCCGCAGCGGGCCACACGCGGAATTAAACCCTCCGTCATATCAATTTCGAGGCGCGCTACACATTTGATCGCGCAGGGGGACGGTAGTTGGATTGCTTGTCAGTTTGTTGTGGATAACCACGACGGGCGCGGTGCGGTGATCAAGGGTGCGAATCGCTCAGACGCCAACGAAACGGTGAATGCTTTCGTCTACTGCCTGGACAAGTCCGCATGAGCGAGACCACCGCGGCGCCGCCGCGCGTTGATCAGCCGCTGATCCCGCCGTTTTTGCCGCGGATGATCCATCGGCTGGCGGTGCCGATCGTGCTGGTCTGGCTGGGCATCGTGTTTGTCACCAACACGCTGTCGCCGCAGCTGGAGGTCGTCTCCAACACCCATTCGGTGTCGCAGACTCCGACGGACGCGGCGTCGTTTCAATCGATGATGCGTGTCGGGTCGACGTTTAAGGAGTTCAGTTCCGACAGTTCGGCGATGGTTCTGCTGGAGGGCGACAAACCGCTGGGGGCCGAGGCGCATCGCTATTACGACGAGATCGTCAAGAGACTCGAGCAAGACACGAAACACGTGCAGCACGTGCAGGACTTCTGGAGTGATCCGCTGACGGCGGCGGGCTCGCAGAGCCACGACCAAAAGGCCGCGTATGTCCAGGTCTACCTGGCCGGCAACATGGGCAGCGGCCTATCCACCGACTCCAGCTCGGCGGTGCGCAAGATCGTGGACTCGGTGCCGGCGCCGCCGGGGATCAAGGCCTACGTCACCGGTGCGGCCCCGTTGTTTGCCGATCAATCCCATGCGGGGGAGAAAGGCGTGGCCCTTGTCACTCTGATCACCCTGGTCGTGATTGTGGTGATGCTGCTGTTCGTCTATCGGTCGGTGATCACGATGTTGGTCATGTTGTTCATGGTCTTCGTCGAGTTGCTCGCGGCTCGCGGTGTGGTGGCGACGTTGGGGAATTACGGCATCATGGGGCTGTCCACGTTCGCCAACAGCTTGCTGGTGTTGTTGGCGATCGCCGCCGGAACGGACTACGCGATCTTCGTGGTGGGCCGTTACCACGAAGCCCGGGGTTTAGGGGAAACCCGCGAAGAAGCGTTCTACACGATGTTTCACAGCACTGCGCATGTGGTGTTGGGGTCGGGGTTGACCATCGCCGGGGCGATGTACTGCATGAGCTTTTGCCGGTTGCCGTATTTCCAGTCGCTGGGGGTGCCTTGTGCCGTCGGCATGCTGGTCGCGGTCCTCGCGGCGCTGACCCTGGGCCCTGCGGTTTTGACGGTGGCGTCGTTTTTCAAGCTGCTGGATCCGAAGCGCACGCTGCAGACTCGGGGTTGGCGTCGCATCGGCACCGCGATTGTCCGCTGGCCTGCGCCGGTGTTGGCGGTGACCATCGCGGTTGCGTTGGTCGGTCTGCTGGCTTTGCCGGGTTACAAGACGGACTACGACAACCGGCACTTCCTGCCGGCCGACACCCCGGCCAATTTCGGTTATTTGGCCGCCGACAAGCACTTTGATCAGGCGCGGCTCAATCCTGAGCTGTTGATGATCGAGACCGATCACGACTTGCGTAACCCGGCGGATTTCCTGGTGCTGGACAAGGTCGCCAAGGCGGTTTTCCACATCCCCGGAATCGGGCGGGTGCAGACCATTACCCGGCCGCTGGGCACGCCGCTGGATCACAGCACCCTGGGGTTCCAGATGGGCGCCCAAGCCGCGGCGCGGCAGCAGACCCAGCACTATCAGGACGAGCAGGCGCAAAACCTGTTGAAGCAGGCCGACGAGCTGCGCAAGACGATGGCCACGCTGCGTGAACAGATGCAGGTCACCCAGGACCTGAGTAACACCACGCACGAAACCACCAGGCTCACCAAAGAAACCGTGGCGATCACCGAGCAGTTGCGTGACGAGATCGCCAACTTCGACGACTTCTTTCGGCCGATTCGTGCCTATTTCTACTGGGAGAAGCACTGCTACGACGTTCCGGTGTGCTGGACCCTGCGGTCGATCTTTGATGCGCTCGACGGCATCGACCAGATCGCCGAGAACGTCGCGAACCTGAGTGCGAATCTGGACAAGCTGGACCGGATTCAGCCCAAGCTGGTGGCGCTGATCCCGCCGCAGATCGAAAGCCAGCAGCGCAACCTCGACACCATCATGTCGAACTATGCGACCACGACCGGTCTCAACGAGCAGGCCAGAGCCCAAGCCGACAACGCCACCGCCCAAGGCGATGCCTTCGATAAAGCCAAAAACGACGACACGTTCTACCTTCCGCCCGAAGCATTCAAGAGCCCGGATTTCGCGCGGGGTCTCAAACAGTTCCTCTCGCCCGACGGGCACGCGGTGCGGTTGATCATCTCCCATGAAGGTGATCCGGCAACTCCTGAAGGCATCAGCCACATCGAGCCGATCAAGCAGGCCGTGCACGAGGCGATCAAGGGCACACCCTGGGAGGGTGCCCACGTCTATCTCGGCGGCACCGCCGCGACGTATAAGGACATGCACGACGCCTCCGACATCGACCTGATGATCGCCGTAATTTCTGCGGCCACACTGATTTTCATCATCATGCTGGTGATCACCCGAAGCGTCGTGGCGGCCTGCGTGATCGTCGGTACGGTGTTGCTCTCACTGGGCGCCTCATTCGGGCTTTCCGTGCTCCTTTGGCAGTACATCATGGGCTTGAAGTTGCACTGGATGGTGCTGGGGATGGCGATCATCCTGCTGCTGGCGGTCGGCTCGGACTACAACCTGCTGCTGATATCGCGATTCAAAGAAGAAATCCACGCCGGGCTCAAAACCGGGACGATCCGCGCGATGGCCGGTTCGGGCTCAGTGGTGACCTCCGCCGGTCTGGTGTTCGCCGCCACCATGGCCACGTTCGCGTTCAGCCCGCTGCGGGTGATGGCCCAGGTGGGCACCACGATCGCGCTGGGCTTGCTGTTCGACACCTTGATCGTGCGCTCGTTCATGACACCGTCGCTGGCCACCTTGCTCGGACGCTGGTTCTGGTGGCCCCAACACGTACGTCCCCGCCCGGCCAGCACCATGCTGCGACCCTACGGACCACGTACCGCCGTACGCGCGCTGATCCTCAACGACGTCGACGAACACCCACCAGGCGGGTTGGTGCAACCGCGCTGAACTTACATGGCGCGTGAAAGTCGCTACTCGCGCTGGCGCGAAGAACTGCGACTCGGCCCCGGCGAGGTTGGCACACTTTGGGGGCAAGAATTGTCGACGCGCCCTTCGCCATTGATGTCGATCCGACGCCGATTCTGGGAGGTTGCCGAAGAAGGTGCGTAACCGCCAGACGCACAACGCAGCTTCCCCAATGACGATGACGTCACCAGGACTCGTAAACCGAGTGAGCGACTAGTGGCGAAAGCGGGCGAGCTTGACGTCACCGAACACGTCCGGGCGATCCTGACGACCATCGCCAGCCTGGCAGATCGAGCTCACAACGTCGGCATCAACGACTTGGCAGGGATCGGGCGACGGCTGCACACCCTAGGCTACCGGGGACATATCACCACCAAATCTCGCCGCTACTCGGTCACCATGGGCAAGCTCCGCGCCATCCGCGCCACCTGGACTCGACAGCAAGCCGCCAAAGACTGCTCGCAGCAATATCATTCGCTACTCGATCCGACCGAGGAACGCGATGACACGTGGTGGGGGTTCGACCGTGCCGGACACGTCACGCTCGGCGACCGCACTCTCGTGTACGCCGCAGCGCTCCAACACATCGACATCCGCCGTGCCGGGCTGTTGGAAGCGCGTCGCCAAGCCCGCGACGAACAATGGGATCCAGCCTGGGGACGCGATGACTGACAAGCTTCGAACCGGACGTCCTCAATCCGAGCGTGGTGCTCGAAAAGATGCGTTAACCGTGTCAGAGGGGAGTGTTGAAATCGACATGCCCCATGATTACCGACTTCCGCACGAGGCTAACCGCGAGTTGGTACACCTCATACTGGCTGTGCGGGACCGGAGTTCTGGATCAGGGAGGGAAGTGGCATGAGCCTGAGGTTCGCCTTCTATGGCCGAGTGAGCACCGAGGACGCTCAGGACCCAGAGGCGAGCCGTAGCTGGCAGAAGCGGCGGGCATTAGAGCTAATCACTCCTCACGGCGGAGTCCTCGCTGTTGACTACTTCGACGTAGGTCAGAGTCGTTCTTTGCCGTGGAAGCGCCGACCAGAGGCGTCGCGTCTCCTGTCCGATGTTTCGTCAGGTGGCCGTGACTTCGATGCCGTGGTGATTGGGGAACCCGCCCGTGCGTTCTACGGGCCGCAGTTCGCGCTCACTTTCCCCGTGCTCACACACTACGGCGTCGGCCTGTGGGTGCCCGAGGTTGGCGGAGCGGTCGATCCTGGGTCCGAGGCACACGACCTCGTGATGACGCTTTTCGGCGGCATGAGCAAGGGGGAGCGCGCTCGAATCCAGATGCGCGTCCGTACGGCGATGTCAGCACTCGCGCAGGACACCAACAGATATCTCGGTGGTCGACCGCCGTATGGTTATCGGCTCGTCGATGCGGGCCCCCATCCGAACCCTGCCAAGGCAAATCTTGGGCAGCGGCTTCACCGCCTCGAACCTGACCCTGCGACATCTTCGGTGGTCGAGCGGATTTACCGCATGTATGCCGACGGCACGGGCCTGCGCTACATTGCGCAACAACTCACCGACGATGGCGTGCCGTCACCGAGCCAGTATGACCCGGCGCGGAATCGTCACCGTGACCCGCGCGGTTGGTCGCATTCGGCGATCCGCGCCATACTCGCCAATCCGACATATCTAGGTATTCGTGTTTGGGGCAAGCAGGAGAAATTCGAGGTCCTCGTCGACCCTGACGATGTTGCCGCAGGGTACGAGACACGCATGCGGTGGCGTGATCAGACCGACTGGATCGCACCGGACCGCCGCACTCACGAGGCGCTGATCCCTGACGAATTGGCTCAGGCTGTTCGTCTTCGGACACAGGCGCGGCGGGGTCCCGACCTCGTCTGCAGCAGAGAATCGACGTTGCCGTATGCGCTGCGTGGGCTGCTATTCTGCGCCGCATGTGGACGGGATGCAGGGCGCGGCGCGCGTCGGGAAACGAACGACCCGCATCCTGTACCGCTGCGAGCTAGGTAAGTCGCGTTCTGTACCAACAGACCTCAGCGATCACCCGCGGACTGTCTATCTCCGTGAAGACGAGGTGACAGCGCGACTGGACAAATGGATCGCCACCCTGGCCGATCCGGAAGACCTCGCACGCGGGCAGGACGTGGATGCGGCAGCAGGAACTCGGTATGCCGCCTTGCAGCGCCAGCTCAGCGAGGTGAACGGCAAGGTTGCTGCTTTAATTGCCGCCCTAGAGTCTGGCGTGGCCGTTGAGGACTTGACCGCTGCACTGCGTCGGCGCACCGCCGAGCGCGATGAGCTGAAGGCCCGCCTTGAGCGAGACGAAAGACCCCGCGCCATGTCTGCCGCGCAGATCAGCGAATTGGTCGAGGAGTTGGGCGGGCTGTCCGCGGTGCTTGGTGAGGCAACCGGTGCGGAACGCGCACAGGTATACGCAAGCCTGGGTTTGCGTCTTGATTACGACCCCTACCTGCGACAAGTCAAGGCGACGGCGGACCTGAGTCGTGTCGCCCGATGTGTCCGAGGGGGGACTTGAACCCCCACGCCCATTAGTAGGGCACTAGCACCTCAAGCTAGCGCGTCTGCCATTCCGCCACTCGGACAAGACCAACGAGAGTTGGCAGCTAAGGCTATCGGATCGGCCCGCGCGGACCCAAGTTAGCTCGCCGCGCGCCGGAGGTTCCGGCCCGAGCCCGGTCGCGCCGGCAGTGGTAGGAAAGGTGGTTGTGACCGATCACACCGAGCTGCCGTCCAATCGCTTCGATGACGTGGTCGAGGTCGTCAGCAAGCTGATCCGGTTCGACACCACCAACACCGGCGAACCCGAGACCACTCGGGGCGAGGCCGAGTGCGCCCAGTGGGTCGCCGAGCAGCTCCAAGAGGTCGGTTACCTGCCGCAGTACGTCGAGTCCGGCGCCCCCGGCCGCGGCAACGTGATCGCCCGCCTACCGGGCGCGGACAGCTCGCGCGGCGCCCTGCTGATCCACGGGCACCTCGACGTGGTCCCGGCCGAGCCCGCCGATTGGACGGTGCACCCCTTCTCGGGCGCAATCCGGGACGGCTTCGTCTGGGGCCGCGGCGCGGTCGACATGAAGGACATGGTCGGCATGATGATCGTGGTCGCCCGGCGGCTGAAGCGGGCCCGCATCGTGCCGCCCCGCGATCTGGTGTTCGCGTTCGTCGCCGACGAGGAGCATGGCGGCCACTACGGGGCGCAATGGCTGGTCAGCAACCGGCCGGAGCTGTTCGACGGCGTCACTGAGGCGATCGGCGAGGTAGGCGGGTTCTCCCTGACAGTGCCGCGCCGCGACGGGGGAGAGCGCCGGCTCTACCTGATCGAGACGGCCGAGAAGGCGATGTCGTGGATGCGGCTGAGCGCCCAGGGCCCGGCCGGACACGGCTCGATGGTGCACGACCAGAACGCCGTCACCGCCGTCGCCGAGGCGGTCGCCCGGCTGGGCAGGCACCAATTCCCGCTGGTGGTCACCGACACCGTCCAGCAGTTCCTGGCCGCCGTCAGCGAGGAGACCGGGCTGAGCTTCGACATCGATTCGCCCGACCTGGCGGGGACGATCGACAAGCTCGGCCCGATGGCCCGCATGCTCAAGGCCGTCCTGCACGACACCGCCAACCCGACGATGCTCAAGGCCGGCTACAAGGCCAACGTCATCCCCGCGACGGCGGAGGCGGTGGTGGATTGCCGGATCCTGCCGGGCCGCAAGGCGGCATTCGAGGCCGAGGTGGACCAGCTGATCGGCCCCAACGTGGCCCGCGAATGGATCAGGGACCTCCCGTCGTACGAGACCAGCTTCGACGGTGAGCTGGTTGATGCCATGAACGCCGCCGTGCTGGCCGTCGACCCCGACGGCCGGACGGTGCCCTACATGCTTTCCGGTGGCACCGACGCGAAATCCTTTGCGCGCTTGGGGATTCGCTGTTTCGGCTTCAGCCCGTTGCGGCTGCCGCCGGACCTGGATTTCGCCGCGCTGTTCCACGGTGTCGACGAACGGGTACCCATCGATGCGCTGAGGTTCGGCACCGAGGTGCTGGAACACTTCCTGACACACTGCTAGCAGACAACCAAAGAGAGGATCGCCCATGAGCCTGCCGCCCGACCCGTACGACGCGCTGCCGAAACTGCCGTCGTTCAGCCTGAATTCGAACTCCATCACCAACGGGCAGCCGCTGGCCACCCCGCAAGTCAGCGGGATCATGGGCGCCGGCGGGGAGGACGTCAGCCCGCAGTTGAGCTGGTCGGGGTTCCCCGAGGAGACCCGCAGCTTCGCGGTGACCGTCTACGACCCGGACGCCCCAACGCTGTCCGGCTTCTGGCACTGGGCGGTGGCCAACCTGCCCGTCGACGTCACCGAGCTACCCGACAATGCCGGCGACGGCAGCGATTTGCCCGGCGGCGCACTGACTTTGGTGAACGACGCCGGCATGCGCCGCTACGTCGGCGCCGCGCCGCCGCCGGGGCACGGGCCGCATCGTTATTACCTCGCGGTGCACGCCGTGGACGTCGAGAAGCTCGAGCTGCCCGAAGACGCCAGCCCGGCGTTCCTCGGGTTCAACCTGTTCCAGCACGCGATCGCGCGCGCCTACATCTACGGGACTTACGAGCAGAAGTAGCCCGCACGTTCGCGAAAGTGCAACTGCCGACAGGCCACTCGGGCAACGCGTCGCCAGTTGCACTTTCGCGACAGGGACTAGCCGGTCGGTGTGATTGCCGCGGCGATCGCTTCCGGAATGGTGTTGAACAGCGTCGGGAACAGGCCCCCGAATTCCGTGCCGCCCAGGGTCTGGTTGATGGGGATACTGATGCCGAGCAACTTCAGCGGAATCGTGACCGAGAGCGGTTCCGGCGGAGTGAGAAGCCCGTCGAATGGCACGTGGGCGGTGGCCGGCAGGATGATGACGCCCACCCCGGGTTCCGACACGGCCACCGGCAGCGGAAGGTCCACCAGCAGTTGGCCGTTCAGGAAGCCGTTCATCGCGTAGGCGGGCATGTCGCCGACCGCGTTCAGCATTCCCAGGACGTTGCCGGTCTGCGCCGCCGTACCGAACGCCGTCGCGCCCTGCGCGACCCCGTTCGCCATCGCGAACGGCGGACCCAATATCGCGAAGCCCAGCTGCAATGGCAGCCCGAATATGGCCTGGCCGGCCAGCGTACCGCCCGGAGGCAAAGCCGCCAGGGTCACCGTGAAGTTCGCCGAGACGCCGGCGTTGGTGAGTACGCCGACCGCGTTGGCCAAGTTGTGCAGCATCTGCCCTGGGACAGAGCCGGCAGGGACCAGGCTGGCGACACCCTGCACCTGCTGTCCGGTGGCGGTCAGGATGGGAAGTAGCGCTGCCGCCGGGCCTTCCAACCCGACCGGGCCCACGATGGAGATCGTGGCGTTGAGGTTCGCAATGGAACCACTGACATTGGTCGTCAGGTGGCTGGTATCGAAGCCGGTGATGAACAGGTCGATCGGCGCGTGCGCTGCGTCCTGCACCGCCGCGTAGTAGTTGCCGGCGGCTACTGCTGCCTGGGCCGCCGCGATGTCGCGGGTCGCGGCGGGCAGAGTGCCCTGGATGCCGGAGCCGATTTGCTGCAGCGACGTGCTCACCGTCCACCCATAGCCGGTCACGCCGTTGACGAACGTCTGCCCCAGGGCCACCGGGTTGAAGGTCGCGGCGCCCTGAACGGCCAGTTGAATGTTCGCCGGAACGTTCGCGGGAAAACCCTGCAAGTCGCTCGCGACCCCACTCGCGATGAGCTGCGCATAGTGACTCTGGTTGGCGATGATCTGGCTCAGGATCGGGAACGGATGGCTTGCGAACTGCGCGCCCATCAGGCTCAGATTCGTCGCCGTGTTCTCGAAGAGGACCGTGTACGGGTTGGGATAGGGCGCCGGGCTGCCGGATGGCACCGGCCCGAACAGCCCGGGCAGCAACGAGTTCAGCAGGGGTTGAAGTCCCTGGAGCAGCGGCACGTCCTGGAAGAGCCCGGTCACGGTTCCGCCCACGTCGCTCAGGGTTATGCCGTGGGTCAGCTCGTTGGACAAGAAGTTGCCGAGGTCCAGTCCGACGCCGTTGAGGGTCGGCCCCAGCAGGGCGCCGAGGGGTCCCGACGTGAGGCTCAGGCCTGGGGTCAAATTGCCAAGGTTGAACGGCCCGAAGAAGTCGCTCAGGGTCGGGAAGCCACTAAGAATCGCCGGGAAGGCGCCCAAGCCGTTGGCGAATGCGCCGCCGATGCTGTTGAAGATGCCGTTGAAGGGGCTGAGGAGTTGGTTCAGCCCGCTGCCCAAGCCGCCGAGCAGCCCGGTGCCCGGGGCACCCAGGCCGAGCAGTCCGTCGACGCCGCCGAGGAGTCCGCCGAGCAGGCCGCCGCCGCTTGAGCCGCCCAAGCCGAGCAGGCCACCCCCGCCGAGGAGACCGCCCCCACCGAGCAGCCCGCCCCCGCCGAGCAACCCGCCGAGAAGCGGGGCGGACGCAGCCGCGCCGTTGGCGGTGAATTCGCCGATCATGGCCTGCTGGGCATTGGCGAGCTCGGTACCGAGGTAGGCCGCCGCCCCACCGTTCAGCAGGTTCACAAACTCGTTGTGAAATGCCGCCGCCTGGGCGGTCATCGCCTGGAATTGCTGCCCGTACGCACCGAATAGCTCCGAGACGGCCAGCGACACGTCATCGGCGGCAGCGGTGGTGATGGCGGTCGTCTGGCCCGCTGCGGCCGCGGTGGCCTCTCGCAACGCGGAACCGATGCCCGCCAAATCCCCGGCGGCGGCCCCGACCGTTTCCGGCGCAGCAACGACAAATGACATGGCAGTCTCCCCTCGAAGGCTCTCCCGATTAGCCTGCTGAGATACCGGTCACATGTTCACCAAATTGTGACGGGCTAAACCCGTTTCTAGCAGCTAGTTATACAAATGCACAACCCGCAACGCGCGGCGTCGTATTGGCAAGGCGTTCAACCGTTTTAATTGACACACGCCAAATAGGACGGCTATCCGGGCTCCCCAAGCCGTTCCGAGCCCCCCGTCGGTCGGCCCGGGTCGATGGCCGCGGACCCCACCGCGTCGCCGAGTGACGCGAACCCCCCGTCATGCAGGCGGCGGGCAATGCCGTCGTGAATGTGCTTGGGCCACAAGCCTCCTCCGTAGATGAAGCCGGTGTAGGCCTGCAGCAGCGACGCGCCCGCGGTGATCCGCTCCCACGCGTCGTCGGCCGTCTCGATGCCGCCCACGCTGATGAGCACCAGGCGGTCACCCACCCGGCCGTATAGCCGATGCAGCACCTCGACCGCCCTGCGCGCCACGGGCGGCCCCGAGATACCGCCCGCGCCAAGCTTTTTCACCCCCGGCGTGGTCAGTCCCTCCCGCGACACGGTGGTGTTGGTCGCGACGATGCCGGCCAGGCCCAGCTCGACGGCGAGGTCGGCGATGTCATCGACGTCGGAATCGGAAAGATCGGGTGCGATCTTGACCAGCACCGGCGTCGACGTCGTCGAGGCCTCCAGCAGGACGCCCTGCAGGATCGGCCGCAGCGATTCCACCGCCTGCAGGTCGCGCAGCCCCGGAGTGTTGGGCGAGCTGACGTTGACCACCAGATACGACGCGAGCGGCCCCACCAGCCGGGCGCTGGCCCGATAGTCGCCGATGGCGTCGGCGGCCGCGACCGCCTTCGTCTTGCCGATGTTGACCCCGATCGGCACGTCGGGGCGGCGATGGGTGAGGCGGATCGCCAGCGCGCCGGCGCCGCGATTGTTGAACCCCATCCGGTTCAGCAGGGCCCGGTCGGCGGGCAGCCGGAACAGACGCGGGCCGGGGTTGCCAGGCTGGGGTTGCGCCGTGACGGTGCCCACCTCGGCATATCCGAAACCCAACGCGCCCCAGGTGAGCAGGCCCTTGCCGTCCTTGTCGAAGCCGGCGGCCAGGCCCAGCGGTCCGGGGAAACGCACCCCGAACACCGTGCTGGCCAGCACCGGATCGGTCGGGCCGAGCCGTCGGTGCAGCGACCGCCGCGCGGCGGGCAGGGCCGTGACGGCGCGCAGCAGTGCGAACACCAGCGTGTGAATGCGTTCGGGCGGGAACAGGAACAACAGCCGGCGGGTAAGCCGGTACATCACAATTCCGGTTGGTCGGGCCGTCGGCTGTCCAGACGAGTTTTCTTGCGGCGCAACAACACCCGTCGGCTGCCGTCGGTGTAGAGGCGCACCCGGGTGAGCTCCCAGCCGCGATATTCGGCCTCGATGGACAGCCGGATGGACGCGCTGAGCCGCGTCACTTCCGGCGGCAGGCGCAGCGGGATCCATTCGTATTCGTCGGACATCTCGGCTTCCCAGCCCGCCGGCAGCCGACTCCACCGCGGTTCTTGACGGCTCGTCACGGCGTGCCCGCCGCGTGCTCGATGACCTGGACACCCGCACCCGACCCCGACACCACGTACAAGGTGCCCGACGCTTCGTCAAAAGCCAGCGAGTTGGGTTGCTGCACGGTTGGGTATCGCACCCTTTCGACGGGAATTCCGGTTGACAGATCGTAACCAATGACGACGTTCGCCGCGGTGAGGGACACCCAGGCCAGCCCCCGGGAACCGGCCAGGCCGTACGGGGACTGCCGCACCGGGTAGGCCTGCCGCAGGATCAGCGGGTCGACGCCGTAGACCAGCAGCTGCCCGCCGCGGGTGTCGGCGACCAGGACGCGGCCCAGCGAGTCAACGGCCAGGGTGGTCGCGCCCTCCCCGGCACGCAGCGCCTGCTGGGCGCGTCCGTCGGCGCCGATCGTCGTCACCGAGGTCTGGCCCCGATCCAGCACTACGATCGTATTCCCTTGTGCCGCAATCGCATCCACACGTGCGAAGATCTTATTGCGGGTGCTGATGGTGGCGCTGCGTACGGAGGCCGGTGTCCGGGAGGCGAAGGTGTAGAGGGCGCCGTCCGCGCTGCCCAGCACCAGCGTTCCGTCGGCTCGCTGGGCGACGGCGGTGAAGTCGACCTGCTGGGCGTTGGCGACGGGCACGCGGGTCGCGCGTCCGGCGGACAGGTCGACCACGAAGTAGCCGCCCCGGGTGGCCAGGAAGGCCGTGCCGCGGCCGTCGCCGGTCAAAGAGGTCGCCGGGCCCGGCAGGTCGACGACCCGCGGCGCGGCCTGCGGGTCACCGAATTCGGTGAGGCTGGCGGGCGCCTCCGGGTCGCCGCCGGGGGCCAGGACGGCCAGTTGACGGGTGGCCGCGTCGAAGATTGCCGCGGCGCCGTGGCCGGCCAGCTGTCGCACCGTGCCGGCCGGGGGTTGCGACGTCGGCGGGGAGACGGCCGGCTGGGCGGGTTCGATCGTGGGCGGCGCGCTACCGAGCGGATCGCCCGAGCAACCCGCGGCGGCTACCAGCAAAAACGCCATCGCAAGGAAGGCGCCCTGGGCTGCTGGTTTGTCGCCCGTATGTCGTCGCAGCAATTATTTTCCCTCGCGTCACCAATGTGAAATTCAAATTTTAGGGAACGGTTTCGCATCCAATATGGCCATGTTGCCTGCATGGGGTCGGACTGGAGAGGTATGGTCGCGTCATGACCGTCATCGTTGACCGGCATGTCGCAGACAAAGAGTTTGCTGTCGAGGACATCTCGACGGGAATCTTTGCCAGCGGGTACGGACAACTCGGTGATGGGCGCAGCTTCTCCTTCCACATCGAGCACCGCTCGCTCGTCGTCGAAATTTACCGCCCACGCCTCTCCGGCCCCGTTCCGCAGGCCGAGGACGTGGTCGCGCGGGCGATCCGCGGCCTGGTCGACATCGACCTCACCGACGAGCGCAGCCTGACCGCCGCGGTCCGCGACTCGATCGCGCACGCCGTGCCGGTCTCCCGCTAGCGAACCCGTCGCGCCGACCGCACCGAGTACGGTCGTCGTCGTGACCGTCATCCTGCTCAGGCACGGCCGCTCCACCTCGAACACCGCCGGTGTGCTGGCTGGGCGGTCGGAGGGCGTCGACCTCGACGACAAGGGCCGCGAGCAGGCCGCCGGGCTGATCGACCGGATCGGCGACCTGCCGATCCGCGCGGTCGTGACCTCCCCGCTGCTGCGCTGCCGGCGCACCGTCGAGCCGCTAGCCGAAGCGCTGTGCCTCGAGCCCCTGATCGACGAGGAGCTCGCCGAGGTGGACTACGGCGACTGGACGGGCCGCAAGATCGGTGAGTTGACGAAGGAGCCGTTGTGGCGGGTGGTCCAGGCCCACCCGAGCGCGGCGGTGTTCCCCGGCGGCGAGGGCCTGGCGCAGGTGCAGGCTCGCGCGGTCGCAGCCATCCGCGCGCACGACCGACGGCTGGCCTTAGAAATTGGCGGAGCAGACGGCGCCGACGCGCTCTGGGTGGCCTGCACCCACGGTGACGTCATCAAGTCCGTCGTCGCCGACGCCTACGGCATGCACCTGGACGGGTTCCAGCGCGTCACCGCCGACCCCGGGTCGGTAACGGTGATCCGCTACACCCCGCTGCGGCCGTTCGTGTTGCACGTCAACCACACGGGCGGCCGGCTGTCCGCCGCGTTGCGGGCGGGGCCCCCGCCGAAGGACGAGACCAAGGGTGATGAGGCTCACGATGAGTCGAAAGGGGAGTCGCAAACCGGGCCGGCCGAAGCGGTGCCGACGAGCGACGCGGTGGTCGGCGGGTCGACTGATTAGTTTCGCTGCGGCGGGGCAATCGAATCGCACGGCGACGGCAACAGCCGGTATTTTGGAGGTGCCATGGCCCGCGCAATTCACGTCTTCCGCACGCCCGACCGCTTCGTGGCCGGGACCGTCGGCCAGCCCGGAAATCGCACGTTTTACATACAGGCCGTGGGCGATTCGCGGGTGGTGTCGGTGGTCCTGGAGAAGCAACAGGTCGCGGTGCTCGCGGAGCGCATCGGCGCGCTGCTGCTCGAGGTGAACCGCAGGTTCGGCACGCCGGTTCCGCCGGAGCCCGCCGAGATCGACGACCTCAGCCCGTTGATCACGCCCGTCGACGCGGAGTTCCGGGTCGGGACCATGGGCCTCGGCTGGGACTCGGAGGCGCAGACGGTGGTGGTCGAGTTGCTGGCCGTCACCGACGCCGAGTTCGACGCCTCGGTCGTGCTCGACGACACCGAGGAAGGCCCCGACGCGGTGCGGGTCTTCCTGACGCCGGAGTCGGCACGCCAGTTCGCCACCCGCTCCAACCGCGTTATCTCGGCCGGCCGTCCGCCGTGCCCGCTGTGCGACGAACCGCTGGACCCCGAGGGCCACATCTGCGCGCGCACCAACGGCTACAAGCGCAGCGCGCTTCTCGGGCCCGACGATGACGCCGAGGAATAACGAGGCGCACGAGCGGGAGGTGCTGCGGGACGGCGAACTGACGGTCCTCGGACGCATCCGCTCCGCCAGCAACGCCACCTTTTTGTGCGAGTCGACGCTCGGCGAGGCCAGCGTGCACTGCGTCTACAAACCGATCTCCGGTGAGGCGCCGCTGTGGGATTTCCCGGACGGGACCCTGGCCGGGCGCGAACTCGGCGCGTACCTGGTGGCGGTGCAGTTGGGCTGGAACATCGTGCCCTACACCATCATTCGGCACGGGCCGGCGGGCCCGGGCATGCTGCAGCTGTGGATACAGCAGCCCGGTGACGCGGTGGATTCACCCCCCACGAACCTGCCCGACCTGGTCGACCTGTTTCCCGCCGACAAACATGAGCCGGGTTATCTGCCGGTGCTGCGGGCCTACGACTACGCCGGCGACGAGGTGGTCCTGATGCACGCCGACGACATCCGGTTGTGGCGGATGGCGGTGTTCGACGTGCTGATCAACAACGCCGATCGCAAGGGCGGCCACGTCCTGCGCGACCTCGAGGGCCACATCTACGGCGTCGACCACGGGGTGTCCCTGCACGTGGAGAACAAGCTGCGGACCGTGCTGTGGGGCTGGGCCGGCAAGCCGATCGACGACAACACGTGCGAGGCGATCGCCGGGCTCGCCGATTCCCTGGCCGGCTCGTTCGCCGACGAGCTGGCCGGGCACATCACCAGCGCGGAAATCGCGGCGCTGCGCCGGCGCGCGTGCCGGCTGCTGGACAACCCGGTCATGCCGGCGCCCAACCGGCACCGCCCCATTCCCTGGCCGGCGTTCTAGTGCGGGTCGCCGCCACCGGTCAAAGCGGGCCAGGTCGTCGGCGATACTGAACCGGTGACTTCCGCGCCGGGTGAGATGACGGACGCCGCCCTCGCCGCCGATCTCGCCGCGGACGCGGGGGAGCTGCTGCTCAAGGTGCGCGACGAAATCGGTTTCGGCCATCCCTGGGCCCTCGGCGACGCGGGGGACAGCCTGGCGAACGCGTTGATCCTGCGCCGGCTGCGGGCCGAGCGGCCCGGCGACGCGGTGCTCAGCGAGGAGGCCTACGACGACCTTTCCCGGGTCAATCACGACCGGGTGTGGATCATCGACCCGCTGGACGGCACCCGCGAGTTCTCCACCCCGGGCCGCGACGACTGGGCGGTCCACATCGCGCTGTGGCAGCGGCCCACCGACGGGCAGCGCGAGATCACCGACGCGGCCGTCTCGCTGCCCGCCCGTGGCAACACGGTGTACCGCAGCGACACCGTGACCGCCGGCGCCGCGCGCACCGGCATCCCCGGGACCATCCGAATCGCGGTCAGCGCCACCCGGCCACCCGCGGTGCTGTACCGCATCCGCCAGACGCTGCACATTCAGCCCGTCGCGATCGGATCGGCGGGCGCCAAGGCGATGGCCGTTATCGACGGCGACGTCGACGCCTATGTGCATGCCGGGGGGCAGTGGGAATGGGACTCGGCCGCCCCGGCCGGGGTGCTGATGGCCGCCGGCATGCACGCGTCGCGGCTGGACGGCTCGCCGCTGCGCTACAACCAGCTCGACCCGTACCTGCCCGACTTCGTCATGTGCCGCGCCGAGCTGGCCCCGATCCTCCTCGGCGCCATCCGCCAGGAATTTCGCTGATCCCGTGCGCGTTTAGAGTCGACGTTATGCAGACGTGGTCTTCCGCACAGGTCCCGGTGCTGCCGGGGCGCGGCCCGGAGCTGCGGTTGTATGACACGTCCGACCGGCAGGTGCGTCCGGTGGCGGCCGGATCCAAGGCAACCATGTACGTCTGCGGCATCACCCCCTACGACGCCACCCACCTCGGTCACGCGGCCACCTACCTGGCCTTCGACCTGGTGCACCGGCAGTGGCTGGACCTCGGTCACGACGTCCACTACGTGCAGAACGTCACCGACATCGACGACCCGCTGCTCGAGCGCGCCGAGCGCGACGGCGTCGACTGGCGCGAGCTGGGCGACCGGGAGGTCGACCTCTTCCGCCAGGACATGGCGGCGCTGCGGATACTGCCGCCGCGCGAGTACGTCGGCGCGACGGAGGCGATCGCCGAAGTGGTGGAGCTCGTCGAGAAGATGCTGGCATCCGGTGCGGCGTACGTCCTCGACGGCGACTATCCCGACATCTATTACCGGGCGGACGCCACCGTGCAGTTCGGCTACGAGTCCGGCTATGACCGCGACACCATGCTGCAGCTGTTCGCCGAGCGCGGCGGCGACCCGCACCGCGCCGGCAAGACCGACGAACTCGACGCCCTGTTGTGGCGGGCGGCGCGGCCCGGCGAGCCCAGCTGGCCCTCGCCGTTCGGCGCCGGCCGGCCCGGCTGGCACGTCGAGTGCGCGGCGATCGCGCTCAGCCGCATCGGCAGCCCCGTGGACATCCAGGGCGGGGGCAGCGACCTGATCTTCCCGCACCACGAATTCACCGCCGCCCACGCCGAATGTGTCCGCGGCGAACGCAGATTCGCCCGCCACTACGTGCACGCGGGGATGATTGGCTGGGACGGGCACAAGATGTCCAAGAGCCGCGGCAACCTGGTCCTGGTGTCGGAGTTGCGTGCGCAGGGTGTCGAGCCGGCGGCCATCCGGCTGGGTCTGTTGGCCGGGCACTACCGCGCGGACCGGTCCTGGAGCCGCCAGGTGCTCGACGAGGCGACCGAGCGGCTGGGGCGCTGGCGCGCCGCGACCGCCCTGCCCGCGGGCCCGGACGCCGCCGACGCCATCGCCCGCGTGCGCCGCTACCTGGCCGACGACCTCGACACCCCGAAAGCCCTTGCCGCGCTTGATGGTTGGGCGACCGACGCGCTCGAGTACGGCGGCCATGATGCCAGCGCGCCGGAGTCGGTGGCGACCGCGGTCGACGCGCTGCTCGGGGTGCAGCTGTAAAGAGGTACGTTTCGCCCATGATGTCGCTGCACGGCAAAGTCGTCTTCATCACAGGTGGCGCCCGGGGAATCGGGGCCGAGGTCGCCCGTCGCCTCCGCAACAAGGGCGCCCGGCTGGTGCTGACCGATCTCGACAAGGCCGAACTGGCGGCCGTCGCCGCCGAACTCGGCGAAGAGCGGGTGCTCACCGCCGTCGCCGACGTGCGCGACCTGCCCGCCATGCAGGCCGCGGCCGCCAAGGCCGTCGAACGCTTCGGCGGCATCGACGTCGTGGTGGCCAACGCCGGCATCGCCAGCTACGGCTCGCTGTTGCACGTCGATCCGGAGGCGGTCAAGCGGGTGCTGGACGTCAACCTGCTGGGCGTCTTCAATACCGTCCGCGCGACGCTGCCGACGGTGATCGACCGGCGCGGCTACGTGTTGGTGGTCTCGTCTTTGGCCGCATACGCGGCGGCCCCGGGGCTGGCGCCCTACAACGCGACGAAGGCCGGCAACGAAATCCTCGCCAACGCGCTGCGGCTCGAGGTCGCCAACCTCGGCGTGAGCGTCGGCTCGGCGCACATGTCCTGGATCGACACCGCCCTGGTTCGCGACAGCAAGGCCGACATCCCCGCCTTCGGCGAGATGATCGCGAAGCTGCCGTGGCCCCTCAACAAGACCACCACGGTCGACGAGTGCGCGGACGCCCTCGTCAAGGGCATCGAGGGCCGCCGGCGCCGGATCTTCTGCCCGCCGTGGGTCGGGCTGCTGCGCTGGCTCAAGCCCGTGCTGTCCAGCCCGGCCGGCGAATTCCCCGTCCGCAGCGTCACCGACAAGCTTTTGCCCCGGATGGACGCCGAGGCTGCCGCGCTCGGCCGCTCGCTGTCGGCGTTCAACGTCGAGTCATTGCGCGAAACGCGCGGGCTCGCAGGCGATTAGGCGATTATTTGCGACGCCGGCGCAGGTAACGCTCGAACTCGGCGGCCAGCGCGTCGCCGTCGATCTTGCCCAGGGCCTCGTTCATGTCGACCTCGGCGTCGCCGCGCTGCTCGAGCGACGACACGTATTCGGCCAGGTCCTCATCCTCGGCGGCCATCTCGGTGATGGCCTGCTCCCACTCCTCGGCCTGCATCGGCAGGTCACCCAGCGGCACCTCGATGTCGAGGACGTCCTCCACTCGGCGCAGCAGCGCCACGGTCGCCTTCGGGTTCGGCGGGTTCGACACGTAGTGCGGCACCGCGGCCCAGAACGTCACCGCCGGGATCCCGGCGGCCACGCAGGCGTCCTGGAACACCCCGGCGATCCCGGTCGGGCCCTCGTAGCGGGTCTCCTCGAGGCCGAAGCGCTTCGCCGACTCCGGGGAGTACGCCGCGCCCGACACCGGAACCGGGCGAGTGTGTGGGGTGTCGGCCAGCAGGGCCCCGAGGATGACGACGGTGTCGACGTTGAGCTTGTCGGCGATCGCCAGCAACTCGGCGCAGAACGTACGCCAGCGCATGTTGGGTTCCACGCCGTGCATCAAGACGACGTCGCGGTCGCTGCCCGGGGGCCGGCAGTGGGTGATCCGCATCGCCGGCCACACCAGCTCGCGCGTGACCCCGTCGATCTGCCGGATGACCGGCCGATTCACCTGGTAGTCGTAGTAGGCCTCGTCGTCGATCTCCACGATCGGGTCGGCCTCCCAGATGGCGTCCAGGTGTTCGAGCGCGTCGCTGGCCGCGTCGCCGGCGTCGTTCCAGCCCTCGAACGCCGCCACGACGATGGTGTTGTGCAGTTCGGGCAGCGCACGGGCTTCCGGGCCACGATCCGGCAGGGTCACAGAATCAGCGTACGGCCTGCCGCAAACCGCCTGCGCCGTTCCGCGAGCCTTGCCTGGCAGGGATCTGTCAACCGCCGGGCCTATTCCATAGGCCGACTATCCTTGTGGCGTGATTGCCGCCAACGAACACCGCTCGGAAATGCGTTCGGCTGCAAACTGGTTAACCTTGGTAACTATCACGTCGCCGACGAGATCCGCGAGCGGCGACGAGTTGGGCGTCCAGACCTCGATCGGGTAACGACGTAGACTTTTCTGGTCGAGAGGCGTTGCAACGGCTATTCGGGGGCCCCGGGCCCCGGGTATCCGCCACGCTCGGCAGAGTCAAGGACGCCTTCCGCTACGGAAGGAACGCACGTGAACTCCTCTGAGCCGAGAACCTTCGCGCCGAACATCCGTCCCGACTGCACTGAGGCACTGACGGCTGCTCTCCGCCAGCGGATCATGGTGATCGACGGCGCGATGGGCACGGCGATCCAGCGGGACCGGCCGGACGAGGCCGGCTATCGCGGCGACCGGTTCACCGAGTGGCCGACCGCCCTGCAGGGCAACAACGACCTGCTCAACCTGACGCAGCCGCAGATCATCGAGGGGATCCACCGCGAGTACCTGGACGCGGGCGCCGACATCCTGGAGACCAACACGTTCAACGCGAACGCGATCTCCCTCTCCGACTACGGCATGCAGGAACTGGCCTACGAGCTGAATTACGCCGGCGCCGCCCTGGCCCGCAAGGCCGCCGACGAGTACAGCACCCCGGAGAAGCCCCGCTACGTCGCCGGCGCCATCGGGCCCACCACGCGGACCGCGTCGATCTCGCCGGACGTGAACGACCCCGGCGCCCGCAACGTCTCCTACGACCAGCTGGTCGCCGCCTACCTCGAAGCCGCCAACGGCCTCGTCGACGGCGGTGTCGACCTGCTCATCATCGAGACGATCTTCGACTCGCTGAACGCCAAGGCGGCGGTGTTCGCCGTCGAGACCCTGTTCGAGGACCGCGGACGCCGCTGGCCGGTGATCATCTCGGGCACCATCACCGACGCGTCCGGGCGCACATTGTCCGGGCAGGTCACCGAGGCGTTCTGGAACTCGATCCGGCACGCCAAGCCGCTCGCGGTCGGCCTGAACTGCGCGCTGGGCGCCCCGGAGATGAGGCCCTACATCGCCGAGGTGTCGCGGATCGCGGACACCTTCGTCTCCTGCTACCCGAACGCCGGCCTGCCCAACGCCTTCGGCGAGTACGACGAGACCCCGGAGCGTCAGGCCGGCTACATCGAGGACTTCGCCGAGGCCGGCCTGGTCAACCTGGTCGGGGGCTGCTGCGGGACGGCGCCGCCGCACATCGCCGAGATCGCCAAGATTGTCGAGGGCAAGGCGCCGCGTGAGGTGCCGCAGATCCCGACGGCGACCCGCCTGTCGGGCCTGGAGCCGCTCAACATCACCGAGGACTCCCTGTTCGTGAACATCGGCGAGCGCACCAACATCACCGGCTCGGCCCGGTTCCGCAACCTGATCAAGGCAGAGGACTACGACAGCGCGCTGTCGGTCGCCCTGCAGCAGGTCGAGGTCGGTGCGCAGGTCATCGACATCAACATGGACGAGGGCATGATCGACGGCGTCGCCGCGATGGACCGGTTCACCAAGTTGATCGCGGCCGAGCCCGACATCAGCCGTGTCCCGGTGATGATCGACTCGTCCAAGTTCGAGGTCATCGAGGCGGGCCTGAAGAACACCCAGGGCAAGCCGATCGTCAACTCGATCTCCCTGAAGGAGGGCGAGGAGAAGTTCGTCCGCGAGGCCCGGCTGTGCCGCAAGTACGGCGCGGCCGTCGTCGTGATGGCCTTCGACGAGCAGGGTCAGGCCGACAACCTCGAGCGCCGGAAGCAGATCTGCGGGCGCGCCTACCGGATCCTGACCGAAGAGGTCGGCTTCCCGCCCGAGGACATCATCTTCGACCCGAACTGCTTCGCGCTGGCGACCGGGATCGAGGAGCACGCGTCCTACGGGCTCGACTTCATCGAGGCCTGCGCCTGGATCAAGGAGAACCTGCCGGGAGTGCACATCTCCGGCGGTATCTCGAACGTGTCGTTCTCGTTCCGGGGCAACAACCCCGTCCGCGAGGCGATCCACTCGGTGTTCCTGTTTCACGCCATCAAGGCCGGCCTGGACATGGGCATCGTCAACGCCGGCGCGCTGGTGCCCTACGACTCGATCGACCCCGAGCTGCGGGACCGCATCGAGGACGTCGTCCTGAACCGGCGCGAGGACGCGGCCGAACGGCTGCTGGAGATCGCCGAGCGGTTCAACAGCACGGACAAGGGTGAGGACCCGAAGGCAGCCGAGTGGCGCAGCCTGCCGGTCCGCGAGCGGATCACGCACGCCTTGGTCAAGGGCATCGACGCCCACGTGGACGAGGACACCGAGGAGTTGCGGTCCGAGATCGCGGCCGCGGGTGGTCGCCCGATCGAGGTGATCGAGGGCCCGCTGATGGACGGCATGAACGTCGTCGGCGACCTCTTCGGCTCGGGCAAGATGTTCCTGCCCCAGGTGGTGAAGTCGGCCCGGGTGATGAAGAAGGCCGTCGCGTACCTGCTGCCGTTCATCGAGGCGGAGAAAGAGCAGAACGGCACTGCGGCAGCGAAGGACACCAACGGCACGATCATCATGGCGACCGTGAAGGGTGACGTCCACGACATCGGCAAGAACATCGTCGGAGTTGTCCTGCAGTGCAACAACTTCGAGGTGATCGACCTCGGCGTAATGGTCCCAGCCGAGAAGATCCTGAACGCGGCCAAGGAGCACGACGCCGACATCATCGGCCTGTCCGGCCTGATCACCCCGTCGCTGGACGAGATGGTCAACTTCGCCGCCGAGATGGAGCGCGAGGGGATGGAAATCCCGCTGCTGATCGGCGGCGCGACGACCTCGCGCGCCCACACGGCCGTGAAGGTGGCGCCGCGTCGCAGCGGTCCGGTGGTCTGGGTCAAGGACGCGTCCCGCTCGGTGCCGGTCGCCGCCGCGCTGCTCGACGACAAGCAGCGTCCGGCGCTGCTGGAGGCGACCGAGAAGGACTACGCGTCGCTGCGCGAGCGGCACGCCCAGAAGAACGAGCGGCCGACGCTGACACTGGAGAAGGCCCGCGCCAACCGGACGCCGATCGACTGGGACGGCTACACGCCGCCGGTCCCGGCCCAGGGCCTCGGGATACGCGAATTCCGTGACTACGACCTCGCCGAATTGCGCGAATACATCGACTGGCAGCCGTTTTTCAACGCCTGGGAGATGAAGGGCCGGTTCCCCGACATCCTCAACAACCCGACCTCGGGTGAGGCGGCCCGCAAGCTCTACGACGACGCCCAGCAGATGCTCGACACCCTGATCAAGGAGAAGTGGCTGACGGCCAACGGGGTCATCGGCTTCTTCCCGGCCAACGCGGTTGGGGACGACATCGAGGTCTACACCGACGACACCCGCACCGAGGTGCTCACCACGCTGCACAACCTGCGCCAGCAGGGCGAACACCGTGAGGGCATCCCGAACCGGTCGCTGGGCGACTACGTCGCGCCCAAGGACACCGGCCTGGCCGACTACGTCGGCGCCTTCGCGGTCACCGCGGGGCTCGGCAGCCAAGAGAAGATCGCGGAGTTCAAGGCGGCCCTCGACGACTACAGCGCGATCCTGCTGGAGTCGATCGCCGACCGGCTGGCCGAGGCGTTCGCCGAACGGATGCACGAACGGGTCCGCAAGGAGTTCTGGGGATACCAGCCGGACGAGCACCTGGACAACGAGGCGCTCATCGACGAGAAGTACGTGGGAATCCGCCCCGCCCCCGGCTACCCGGCCTGCCCGGAGCACACCGAAAAGGTGACGCTCTGGAACTTGATGGACGTCAAGGAGCGGACCGGCATCGACCTCACCGAGTCGATGGCGATGTGGCCCGGTGCGGCCGTCAGCGGCTGGTACTTCTCGCACCCGCAATCGCAGTACTTCGTGGTCGGTCGGATGGCCCAGGACCAGGTCGCCGACTACGCCAAGCGCAAGGGTTGGACCCTGCAGGAAGCCGAACGCTGGCTCGCCCCCAACCTCGGCTACAACCCGGAGGACTGACCCTCTTTCCGCGAGCGTGCGTGTTTGTACGCGGACACGCCGCGTGGACCGGCATTCTGCGCACGCTCGCGGCCGAAGTGGCCCCGCAGTAACCGCCGTGACTGCACCGCGTGGCACATGGAACAATCGCACGCCGTGAAGACCTTCGAGGATCTGTTCGCCGAGCTCGGCGAGCGCGCCCGCACCCGACCGGCCGGCAGCGCCACGGTCGCCGCGCTGGACGGGGGCATACACGGGCTGGGCAAGAAGATCCTGGAGGAGGCCGGCGAGGTGTGGCTGGCCGCCGAACACGAACCCGACGACGCGCTGGCCGAAGAGATCAGCCAGTTGCTGTACTGGACGCAGGTGCTGATGATCGCGCGCGGACTGTCCCTCGACGACGTCTACCGGAAGTTGTGAGCATGCTGCGCGTCGCGGTTCCCAACAAAGGCACGCTGAGCGAGCCGGCCAGCGAGATCCTCTCGGAGGCCGGCTACCGTCGCCGCACGGATTCCAAGGACCTCACCGTCATCGACCCCGTCAACCAGGTCGAGTTCTTCTTCCTGCGGCCCAAAGACATTGCGATCTACGTGGGTTCGGGCGAGCTGGATTTCGGCATCACCGGTCGGGACCTGGTGCGCGACTCCGACGCACCGGTGCGCGAGCGCCTGGCGTTGGGTTTCGGGTCGTCGAGCTTCCGCTACGCCGGCCCGGCCGGGCGGGACTGGACGACGGCCGACCTGGCCGGCAAGCGGATCGCCACCGCCTACCCGAATCTGGTCCGAAAAGACTTGGCGGAAAAGGGCATTGACGCGACGGTCATCCGGCTCGACGGCGCGGTGGAGATCTCGGTGCAGCTCGGGGTGGCCGACGCCATCGCCGACGTCGTCGGGTCCGGGCGCACCCTGAGCCTGCACGACCTGGTCGCGTTCGGTGAGCCGCTGTGCGATTCGGAGGCGGTGCTGATCGAGCGGGCCGACGACCACGGCCACGGCGAGACCAAGGCCGTGCGCGATCAACTCGTCGCGCGGGTCCAGGGCGTGGTGTTCGGCCAGCAGTACCTGATGCTCGATTACGACTGCCCGCGTTCGGTGCTGGACAAGGCCACGTCGATCACGCCGGGATTGGAATCGCCCACGATCGCGCCGCTCGCCGATCCGGATTGGGTGGCGATCCGCGCGCTGGTGCCGCGCCGCGGCGTCAACGAGATCATGGACGAGCTCGCCGCCATCGGCGCCAAGGCGATTCTGGCTTCGGACATCAGGTTCTGCCGGTTCTGATCATCGTGCCGCGCCCGCGGCTGTGTTAACGTCCGCCTTGGGGCTGATGAAAAACCAACGCCCGTTTTCTCCATGGGCTGTCGTCCCTTGCCCTTGCCGCGCTGTTCGTCCCCCAGGAGGGTCCTCGTGACACACGCGCTTATTCTGCTGCTGGCTCTAGCAATTGGTGTCGTCGCCGGGTTGCGTTCGCTGACGGCCCCCGCCGTCGTCGCCTGGGGCGCCTATCTCGGCTGGCTCGACCTGCACGGCACGTGGGCGTCCTGGATGGGCAACATCATCACCGCGATCGTCTTCACGGTGCTCGCCGTTGGGGAACTCGTCAACGACAAGCTGCCCAAGACGCCGGCCCGCACGGCGCCACCGATCTTCGCCGCCCGGATCATCACGGGCGGGCTGGCCGGAGCGGTGCTGGGCGCGTGGCCGCACTGGACGTTCTCGGCGCTCGGCGCCGGCATCATCGGGGCGGTGCTCGGCACCTTCGGCGGCTATCAGGCGCGCAAACGTCTGGCCGCGGTGGCCGGCAAGGACCTGCCGATCGCGCTGCTCGAGGACGCCGTCGCGATCTTTGGCGGGTTCGCCATCGTTGCGGTGACGGGTCACGTGCTGACGGAATACATCCTGTCGGCGGTTAAGTGACGGAGCATTTCGACGCCATCATCGTCGGGGCCGGGCAGGCCGGCCCTCCGCTGGCGGGCCGGCTGACCGCTGCCGGGCAGCGCGTCGCGATCATCGAGCGCAAGCTCGTCGGCGGCACCTGCGTCAACACCGGATGCATCCCGACCAAGACCCTGGTGGCCAGCGCGCACGCCGCCCACTTGGCCAGGCGCGGCGCCGAATACGGCGTGGGGACCGGATCGGTCATCGTCGACATGGCAAAAGTCAAGGCGCGCAAAGACGACATCATGCTCGGCGACCGCAAGGGCGTCGAAAGCTGGCTCGAGGGCATGGACGGCTGCACCCTGATTCGCGGTCACGCCCGCTTCACCGACCCGCACACGATCTCCGTTAACGGCGACCTGCTGCACGGCGAGCGAATCTTCCTCAACGTCGGCGGCCGCGCCGTGGTGCCCGACATTCCGGGACTGTCCGACGTCGACTTTCTCACCAACGTGTCGATCCTCGAACTCGACACGCTGCCATCGCATCTCGTCATCGTGGGCGGCAGCTACATCGCGCTGGAGTTCGCGCAGATGTACCGGCGCTTCGGGGCTCAGGTGACCGTGGTCGAGCGCGGCCCGCGGCTGGCCGCGCGCGAGGACGAGGACGTCTCCGCCACGGTCAAGGAGATCCTGGAGGCCGAGGGCATCGGCATCGTCGTCGGCGCCGATGACGTGCGAATCACCAAGACCGCCAACGGATTTGAACTGACGCCGCGGGCCGGCGCCGAGCCCATCGCCGGGAGCCATCTGCTGATGGCGGTGGGACGGCGCCCCAACACCGACGACCTGGGTCTCGAGGCGGCCGGGGTGCAAACCGAACGCGGCTACATCGTCGTCGACGACAAGCTCCAGACCAGCGTCGACCACATCTGGGCGATGGGCGACTGCAACGGCAAAGGCGCCTTCACCCACACGTCCTACAACGATTTCGAGATCGTCGCCGCCAACCTGCTGGACAACGACCCCCGCCGGGTGAGCGACCGCATCACCACCTACGCGCTCTACATCGACCCGCCGCTGGGGCGCGCGGGCATGACCGTGAGCCAGGTTCGCGCGTCCGGCCGCAAGGCGTTAATCGGCAAGCGGCCGATGACGCGCGTCGGCCGGGCGGTGGAAAAGGGTGAGACGCAAGGCTTTATGAAGGTGGTGGTGGACGCCGAGACCGACGAGATCCTGGGGGCCGCCATCCTCGGCGTCGGCGGCGACGAGGCGATCCACGCCATTCTGGACGTCATGTCGGCCAAGGCGCCCTACACGACGCTCTCGCGCACCATGCACATCCACCCGACCGTCAGCGAGCTGATTCCCACGATGCTGCAGGAGATGTCGCCGCTCGACTAGTGGCGATCTACGGCGCTTTGGCGTACCGGCGCACGACGTCGTCCTCGCCGAACGAGCTCGTGTACTGCTGGCCCTGAGCGTCGCGGCCGAAAAATGTCCACCGCTGCGGGCTTGTCTGCGGCCCGCTGATGATCTTGACCGTATACCGAAGCTCGGTGCGGTTCGCCGTGCCGATGACGTCACCGACACGAACTTTCGAAGGATGAATCTGCTGTTCGGCCATGAGTCCCCTAGTGGTGGGTAGTCGTTGCGGGGCGTCGAGATCGGCGGCGGCTGCTGCGCGCGCCGGAGGGGCGGTGAGAGGGGACCGTGACGGCACTGCGGGGCCTGTCCTCGCCGACGAGGGCGTGGATGGCGGGGGAGGCCGCGCTGACCGCTTGGGGCACCGCGCGAATGGCCGCCTTGCGCATCATCGACTCGGTTTCCCGGCGCTGCTCGGGCAGCACGATGGTGACGACGTCGCCGGAGGCGCCGGCGCGGGCCGTGCGGCCGGACCTGTGCAGGTAGGCCTTGTGCTCGGCGGGTGGGTCGACGTGCACCACCAGTTCGATGTTGTCCACGTGCACGCCGCGGGCGGCGATGTCGGTTGCCACCAGCACGCGGGCGTGTCCGGCGGCGAAGGCCGCCAGGTTTCGGTCGCGCGCGGGCTGCGACAGGTTGCCGTGCAGCTCCACCGACGCGATACCGGACTGCGTGAGCTGGCGGGCCAGCTTTCGCGCCTGATGCTTGGTCCTCATGAAGAGGATTCGCCGGGAGTCTCCCGCGGCCAACCGGTGCACCAACTCCTTCTTGGCTTGGACCCCGTCGACGCAGAAGAGGTGATGCGTCATCTCCGGAGCCGACGACGTCGCTTCGACCACCGACCGCGTCACCGGATCGGTGAGGAATCGCTTGACCAAGGTGTCGACGGCGCCGTCCAGGGTGGCCGAAAACAGCATCCGCTGGCCGACGGCAGGGGTGGCCGCCAGGATGCGGGTGACGGTCGGCAGAAAACCGAGGTCGGCCATGTGGTCGGCTTCGTCGATGACCGTGACCTGAACGGCGTCCAGGCTGACCACGCGTTGTTTCATCAGGTCGTCGAGGCGGCCCGGGCAGGCCACGACGATGTCGATGCCCGCCCTCAGCGCCGCGGCTTGCCTGTTCTGCGAGACCCCGCCGAAGATCGTGGCAACGCGCAGGCCGCGCACCTTGGCGAGGGGCTGGATGGTCGCGGCGATCTGGGTCGCCAGCTCGCGGGTGGGCGCCAGCACCAGCCCGGTGGGCCGGCCCGGTTGCCGGTCAGCTGGATCAAGCCGGGTGACCAGGGGAATCGAGAACGCGAGCGTCTTGCCGCTACCGGTCTTGCCGCGGCCCAGGACGTCGCGGCCGGCGAGCGTGTCCGGCAGCGTCTGCACTTGTATCGGAAACGGGTGGTGGACGCCCCGCGCGGCGAGCGCGTCGACCAGTGGCGGGCTCACGCCAAGGTGAGCAAAGGTGTTGTCTTCCAGCATGTTTCGATGTCCCTAAAGCTTCGATGGAGACGAGATTGCCGGTGTGGCAATATCGGTCGCCGCGACTCGAGCTTCCGCAGGTGCGCCTGGTCGTCTTGGACTCGGCGCCCCGGAGGGGATCTGAGCAAAGAAAACAAAGAATCGATCACGACTCGTCGGCAACCCAGTGGGTCGCCGACGCTTTAGACAGGGTACCGCACTCGCGGGCGAATCCGCGTTTCGGACGGTTTTTCGCTTGCCCGACGCCTCACGCGGCCGGTTCGGTCGGATGCGAGATCGGTTGTGCCGCGGCAACATCCGGCCAACCCGGGTAGGGCGGTGGTGTTCCGCCGAAGGTCGGGCAGTGCTGCTGGTGGGGGCACCACTCGCACAAACGCGACGGGCTGGGGCGGAAGTCGCCCGTCGGCGCCGCGGACTGGATGGCGCGCCAGATCGCCATCAGCGTCTTCTCGAAGCGCAGCAGCTCGTCGTGGTCGGGCGCGTAGTCCAGCACCTGGCCGTCGGCCAGGTAGATGATGCGGAGCCGGGTGGGCAGCACGCCGCGGGAACGCAGCAGGGCCACCGCGTAGAACTTCATCTGGAACATCGCCTTGAACTCGGCCAGCGCCCGCGCTTCGGGCGGCGCCTTGCCGGTCTTGTAGTCCACCACCCGCAGCTCGCCGGTGGCCGCAACGTCGATTCGGTCGATGAAGCCGCGCAGCAACGTGCCGTCGGCGAGTTCGACCTCGACGCGCTCTTCGCAGCTTTGCGGGTCGAACCGGGTCGGGTCCTCCAGGCGGTAGTAGCCGGTGAGCAACGCGCGGGCCTCTGCCAGCAGTTCGGTTCGCTGTTCGGGGTCGATGTCGCCGGCCAGATCGGGCTCGGCGGCGACGACCCGGTCCCACGCGGGCTCCACCAGCGACGTGGCGGTGTCGGGGCCGCGCAGCTCGGCGGGCAGGCCGTAGAGCTGCTCGAGGGCGGCGTGCACCACCGAACCGCGCAGCTGCGCGGTCGACGGCGCCTCGGGCAGCCGGTCGATCGCCCGGAAGCGGTACAGCAACGGGCACTGCTTGAAGTCCGCCGCACGCGACGGTGATAGTGCCGGCCTCGCGCGTCCCTCCGGCTGGTCCGTCATGTGCGCAGCCTAGGACCGGGCCCCGACAACCCCCAAGCACCCGCCGCGGCGCGTCGGCTGGCACGCTAGACGGCGTGTCCGCGACCGGCCCATTCACCGTTGGCGAACGGGTCCAACTCACCGACGCCAAGGGCCGGCACTACACGATGTCGCTGACCCCCGGCGCCGAGTTCCACACCCACCGCGGGTCGATTCCGCACGACGCGGTGATCGGGCTCGAGCAGGGCAGCGTGGTCAAATCCAGCAACGGCGCCGATTACCTGGTGTTGCGCCCGCTGCTCATCGACTACCTGATGTCGATGCCTCGCGGTCCACAGGTGATCTACCCCAAGGACGCCGCCCAGATCCTGCACGAGGGCGACATCTTCCCGGGTGCCCGGGTGCTCGAGGCCGGGGCCGGATCCGGTGCGTTGACCTGCTCGCTGCTGCGCGCCGTCGGGCCCGACGGGCGGGTGGTCTCCTACGAGCAGCGCGCCGACCACGCCGAACACGCCCGCCGCAACGTCTCGGTGTTTTTCGACGGCGAACCGGACAACTGGCAACTGATCGTCAGCGACCTGGTGGACTCCGACCTGCCCGACGGCTCCTTCGACCGCGCCGTGCTCGACATGCTCGCGCCGTGGGAGGTGCTCGACGCGGCGGCGCGCCTGTTGATAGCCGGCGGGGTGTTGATGATCTACGTCGCCACGGTCACCCAGCTGTCGCGAACCGTGGAGGCGCTGCGGGCCCAGCAGTGCTGGACCGAGCCGCGGTCGTGGGAGACGCTGCAACGCGGCTGGAACGTCGTCGGGCTGGCCGTGCGGCCGCAGCACTCGATGCGGGGGCACACGGCGTTCCTGATATTCACCCGACGGCTCGCCCCGGGCGTCGTCGCCCCGGCGCCGCTGGGCCGCAAGCGCCCGGGCCGCGATGGTTAGGACTAGTCGTCACTCCTGGTCAGGCCCCGCCGCACCGACAGCAGCTCGAACTCGGGACGCGCCGCCACCATGCGTTCGGCCGCGTCCAGCACGTCGACCGCGTGGCGGCGGTCACCGGACACCAAGGCCACGCCGATGCCCGCCCGTCGGTACAGCTCCTGCGCGCCGGTTTCGGCGGCCGACACGGCGAACTTGCGCTGCAGCTCCGCCACGACGGGCCGAATGACCGACCGCTTCTGCTTGAGTGATCGCACCCCAAGCTCCGGGCCCAGCAACACGTCGAATTCGAGCCAGCCGATCCACATCGCGGCTAGCCCGTGGGAGTCGGCGGGGGCGGGGCCGGAGGGTGGGG